>CAYYFU010000144.1:0-4679 GCA_964471095.1 uncultured Pseudomonadota bacterium | reverse complement strand
TTGGTCGCCATATTGAAGAAGAGGACCGTCCCCTCCCGTTTTGCCGCCAAAACGGAGGTCATCTCCGTTGCCGGGACGTTGGCACAGTTGATGACCAAGTCCGCCATCCGGGCCTCCGTCCACGCCTTGATCCGCTCCATCACGGCGATCGGATCGGTCGCATCCGCCTGCGCCACACCGCTCAAAAAGGACCAGGGCGAGGCGGCCTCCACCGAGGAACGATTTTTATCCAGCAGAAAAACCTTCCCTCCCTTGCCGACCTTTTTCCGTGCCGCCGCCGCGGCCAGGAGCCCCGCCTTCCCACCACCGATAATCACGACCGTGTCACCGGCATGTTCCAGATGATAGGTCAGGGCCGGCGCCCCACAGACATCAAAGATCGCGAGTGAAACCGATTCGGGAAGATCCGACGGGACCCGATGCGCAACCCCGGTCTCGAAAAGGATCGCATGCCCCTTGACCTTTACCTGATCCTTTTCCAGAAAAACCTCTTCGATGGCGGCAAGATGCAGCGGAGTTAAGGTGAGGGAAACGAGGGTCGCCACCCGATCCCCCTTCTGAAACCCGCGACCGGTCATTTTCGGACCGATTTCGGAGACGGTTCCTAGCAACATCCCGCCGGAATTCGTGATCGAGTTGTGCATCTTGCCGCGTCGGGAGACGGTTTCGGCAATCTGGTCGCGGACCCCGGTGGCAAGCCCCCCCGCTTTTTTGCGCATCTGCTCGAAGCTGGCGGCGTCAATATTGAGTCGATCGACCGCAATGAGTGCCTCATTTTCATGGATCGGCAGCGAGCTGTCGAGCCGCTCGGCCGTCTGGGGAAAGGCGCCGACCGGGAGCAGGGAACGATGCCGTCCGTAACGATCACCCGCTGCTTTCATAACTCCCCCAGAACTTTCACAACATGCTTCCCCTCCCCCCTCTTAACGTAAGAGGGGGGCCGGGGGGGCGTTATTACATTAGCCGCCATTTTTCCTCACCAACTTAACCACCGTCTCAATATGATACGTCTGCGGGAACATGTCGAGCGGCTGCACAGTCTCCAGTTGATAATGCCTCGCCAGCAAAAACTTCAGGTCCCGTGCCAGCGTCGTCGGATCGCAGGAGATGTAAATCAAGACCCGGGGATGAATCACGCAGAGAAGGTCCAGAATCTCCTTCGCCCCTTGCCGCGGCGGGTCCAGGCCCACCAGATCCATCGGCAAGTTTCGGCGCTGGATCTTCTTTACCCCCCACTCCGCCGATCCCCCAATAAATTCGATCCCGGTGAGACCCGCCGATACCATTTGTTTCTCCGCCTGCCGGATCGCCGCCGCATTCTCCTCCACGGCAAAAACCTTGCCCGCCTTCTCCGCGAGCGGAAAGGTGAAATTCCCCGCCCCGCTGTAAAGCTCGACCATTATCAAACGCCTGCAGAAGGCGATTTCGGCCCGTCCAAAGGCAAGATTGAGGACAACATCCGTCAGACGGCGATTCACCTCCGGATTCACCTGGGAAAAGACCCGGTCGGGATCTTCCAGGTCCCGGACCACGACGTCATGATTCTCCGCAAGAAGCTCAAAGGCGAAAGGAAGCTTCCGATGATCCGAACGGATCTGTCGAACCGCCTCATTAAAAATCGGATTTGCGATCTCACATTGATCAAACTCAACGACGGTATGGCTCGCCGCCTCCAGATAACCGATCCGCCCCTCCCGATCTCTCTTCAGCTGGATCCTCGAGCGATACTGCCACGGCTCTTGACAGGGGATGATCGGCTGGAGCGGTAGTGCAGCAATCTTCCCGATCCGTTCCAGGCTTTCACGGACGATCGCTTCCTTCGCCTTCAATTGTGCCGGGTAATTCAGCTGCTGCCACTGACAACCCCCGCAGACCCCAAAGACGGAGCAGCGCGGTTTGACACGCTCGGGAGAAGCCTCGATGACCTCGACCAATTCAGCGCGGGAAAACCGGTTCTCCTCCTTCACGATCCGGACACGAACCGTGTCCCCCGGGACAGTCCAAGGGACAAAGACGACCTTCCCCTCGATCCGTCCGACTCCCTCCCCCCCAAACGCCAAGCGGTCAATGGCAAGAGTTGCTTCCTTCACAGAGGCATTATCCATAACGCCCCCTCCCAATGTCAAAGAGATTGCCACGATCCCCCTCTTACATTAAGAGGGGGATACTTGATACCCCCTCTCTTAGTGTAAGAGAGGGGGTTCAGGGGGTGAGTTATATGGCCCAACAAGTCGCCATCGTTACCGCCGCATCGCGGGGGATCGGCCGAGCCTGTGCCGAGGCACTGGCACGCGACGGGCATGACCTCGTCATCTGCTCCCGCAACCGGAAGGAGATCGACCAGACGGCGATGACAATTTCCCGGAACTTCCGCAAAAAAGTGGTCCCGGTCGCCGCCGATCTCTCTCGAAAAGAGGACCTGGAGGCGCTGGTCCGGGCAACCCTCCGCCGATTTCACCGAACTGACATCTTGGTCAATAATTGCGGCGGGCCGCCCAAGGGAGAACTCGAGACACTGACCGATGCCCAGTGGCTTGCGGGGTTTGAGGAAATTCTCCTGAGTGTGGTGCGACTGACCCGCGCGGTCATTCCGATCATGAGGCGACAGAAATCGGGACGGATCATCAATCTCAGCTCGATTGCCGCCCGGGAACCGCTCCCCCCTCTGCTGATCTCCTCAACACTCCGGGCCGGTTTAAGCGGGCTGACCCGTTATCTCGCGCGGGAATACGCAAAAGAAAATATCCTGATCAACAATGTCCTGCCCGGCTGGACCGAGACCGACCGGGTTCGCGAGTTGCTCCAAGGGGCGGCAGAACGGAAAAAAACGATGGAGTCGCTCCCGATGCGACGGATGGCCCGTCCGGAGGAAATCGCCAACGTCGTCGCGTTCCTCGCCTCCCCGGCCGCGAGCTATCTCACCGGCTGTGACCTCCCGGTCGATGGCGGGCTGTTGAAGGGGATTTAAGAGCCCACTTGAAACTCCTTCACCCTTTCCGGATACATCCTCTCCACGACCAGACGGGCGCTCAAGACCAGCTCCCGGGGATTGCCAATGAAATCCGGTAACATTCCCTTTGTCAGGGCCAGAAATTTTTCAAAATCCATCTGCGTTTTTTCGATAATGGCATAGATATCCTCCGGGTCCTGTTTGCGGAATCGCTCCAGCTTCAATTTGACAAGGTCTTCCGCAGTAACCGACCGTACCGTCAGGCCCGCGCCTCGATAGAGCTCGACTGTAGGGGCATCATTGAAATCCACCGTTGATGTGATGGTGATGATGTCGACCGGAATCCCCCGCTCGGCACAAACTTTTTGAAACAGAACGGCATCCTGATTGCCAGCAATATCAATATCGAGGGTCGTCCGATCCCGAAACCCAAGCATAATGATCGAAACGCCGCCCAAAACCGTGACGGTTGCGCACTGCTGCACGGCAACCAACCGGGCATCAATTTCCTGAAAGAGCTTGAGGAGATCATTCCGCGTAATGCCGGCAAGCAGACGGCTCTTTTTCAAGAGAGTCCCTCTTTTTGGTAGTAGCGGAATTTTGCCAGCTCGAGTTGACTCGGCACGACCGGCCGCAACAGTTGCCAGTCTCCCAGCAAGAGAAAGTCCCGTGCCATTGGTTTCTTCTCATCAAAAAAGCGGAGGTCCTCGAGGAGCGACGTATAAAATGGAGACCGGCCCTCGACGAGGGCCCGCATCCGGGCCTCTTCAACTAGTTTTTTTCTTTGCAGATCAAGGAGGGGCAACGCCCTTTCGGTCAATTCGAAAAAAACCCTCCCCCTTTTGTAAACCTTGCAAACCAATCCGGCCCGAAGCAGTTTCTGCAAGTCCCTCAAATTGTTCTTCACCTTTTCCCGATGCAAAACCCCATTCCGCGAAAATTCGGCCAATAGTTTCGTTAATTTATATTTCATAACTTGTTATTTTATATATATAATTTTAATAAGTCAACTTAATTAAGTTGAGTTTTCCGGAGGTCTGTTAAGGGGGATTTAGCTCATCCCCTGTGCCACAGCACGAGCCACCTGGAAGACGGTTTCGCGACTTTCTTGATCGAAGAAGGAACAATGTTTTTCATTGCTTTTACTATGGCCATAGAGTACTATTCTATAGACTATGGCGACTACCATTCAGGTGGAAGAAAAGACGTTGCGGACGCTGCGGCAATTGAAGGGGCGGCTCGGGGCCAAGACCTACGACGAGCTGATCCGAAAATTGCTGGCAAAGAAGTCCGATATCCCCGACTCCATGTTTGGAACACACCCTGACATGCCCTCCTTCACGGAAGAGGACCGCCTGAAATTTCATGACGAAATCTGACACCGCCGTTCTCGACACCCACGCCTGGATCGAGTACTTTTCGTCCCTTATATCGAAGGGGGCCACGGCGTCACCCCGATGATTGTCATCGCCGAACTCTCGGCCTACTACGCCCGGAAGAATCTGCCCTCATGGGAAGAAGACCTTCGGTTTATCGAATCAAAGACAGCCATCGTTGAACTGACATTAGAAACTGCTAAAGTGACAGGCAGAACTCGCCAGCAAATGCGTCTGGAACGGCAAAACTTTGGACTGATTGATGCCATCATTTACGAAACAGCCCGAACCCTGAAGGCAACCGTGATCAGCGGCGACCCCCATTTTGAAGGCCTGCCCAACGTCATTTTTCT
>CAYYFU010000143.1:0-4685 GCA_964471095.1 uncultured Pseudomonadota bacterium | reverse complement strand
ACGATCCCGAGGTGATTCAGGTCCTGGGTTATGTTTTGAAGGATCAGTACAATCTTGAGTTTGCCAAAGACGGTCAGGAGGGATTGGAGAAGACCAAGGAACTCAAGCCCGACCGGGTGATCAGCGATATCATGATGCCGCGGATGAACGGCTATGAACTCGTACAGGCGATTAAAAGCGATCCCGACCTCAAGAGGACGCCTGTCATCATACTCACCTCCAAGGCGGACAAGGAATCCACGATCAAGGGATTTGAGGAGGGGGTGGACGAGTATCTCTCAAAACCGTTTAACAACCGGGAAATCCTGACACGGGTGCAGGGACTCCTCGAGAAATACAAAATGGAAATGGAATTTATCCATGCGGAGAAGATGATCTCACTGGGGCAGGTCGTCGCCGGCGTGGCCCATGAGATCAATAATCCGATCTCTTTTGCAAAAAGCGCCATTGAAGGGATTGATAGAATCTTTGACGCCGTGAAAAAGGGGACCGTATCCCTGGAAGAAGGGGTAAAAATGATGGGGGAGGCCATCGAGCGGGCAAAAAATGGCGTAGAAAGGGTTTGTGATATTACCGCCGCTCTCAAGGGTTTTATCCGCCAGGGGGCCAAGGGCTTTCATCGCTACGACATCCACCCCGCCCTCGATTCGACCCTGATGATCATCCATACGAACCACAAGGGGCGGGTGCAGTTTCACAAGCAGTACGAGTTGAAAGACGAGGTGGTTTGCAACGTGAATCAACTCAATCAGGTCTTCATGAATATCTTGCAAAACGCGATTCAGGCCCTGGATGGCAGGGAAAACGGGGAGGTCTGGATCCAAACCTATGAAAAGGATGACCTTGCCACTGTGATCATTCGGGATAATGGGCCGGGGATCCCCAAGGAAATACAGCAGAAAATTTTTACCCCCTTCTTTACCACAAAGCATTTGAGCCATGGGATGGGTTTTGGGCTTTATATCTCCCAGCAGATTGTGCTGGAACATGGAGGAACTTTGAGCGTGGAGAGCGGCGTTGGAAAAGGCACCACGTTTACGATTCAGTTGCCGATCAAGGGAAAGGGAGGACAAAATGAACAGGCCAGGTTCACCAACCCCAGCATCGACCGGGGACTATACGCAATACAGTATCCTCATCGTCGATGATGAGGCGAATGTTTTAGCGGAATTGGAAAGAGATCTTCGTCTGGCCGGTTTTTCAGTTGCCGCCGCGACCAGCGGGGAAGAGGGATTGAAGGTGCTGGAACAAGTCCCGGCCAAGCTCATCATTTCCGACCAGAAGATGGACCCCGGCATGAGAGGCACCGAGTTTCTGGCGAAGGTCAAGGCAAGGCATCCCCATGTTGTCACGATGATCCTGTCGGCCTTCGCGGAGTCGGAATATATTATGGATGCCCTCAATAAGGCAGGGGCCTATCAGTACATTACCAAGCCCTGGAACGCGGACGAATTGATCCACAAGGTGAAACAGGCCCTCCGGTTCTACCACTCCGAGGCGGAACGGCGCCGTCTGGCGGAGGCCAATCAACGACTGTTAAAGAAGATGGCCTTTCTCGAAACTTTTTCCCTGGTCGGGGATTTCAGCGAGGCGCTCTATGCCCGTTTCTCTCCGCTCCTCGCAACCTTGATGAAGGATGCCGTGCTGAAGGCGGAAAGTTCCGGGCTTAAAGGTCTCGATAACCATCGCGTGTCGTCCGCCATTATCAGCAGGTTGGGTCAGTTGGCGATGATGGCAACGCTCGAGAGTCAGAAGGACCTGCAATTGAAACGGCAAGAGATCGTCCCGATCTTGAAAAGCTGCGTGTCGGAGGCGCGGCAACAAGTCAAGGACGTGGAATTCGTTGAGGAGTACGACAAGCATCTTCCCGAGCTTGTCATCTATCCTGAGCTGTTTCAGGTCTCTATCAAGGCGCTCATCGAAAACGCCGTGATTTTCAACAAGGATTCAAAAGAGAAAAAAGTCATCGTTCGTGCCAAACGGGTGCAACAGGATGACGAAGACCTCGTGGTGGTGCAGGTCGAGGATAACGGGCCGGGAATCGGTGAAGACCTGAAAGGCAAAGTCTTCACCCCGCTTCATTCTACCTATCCACAAGAAGCGTCGGCAGGAGAGATCATGCCCGAATTGGGATACTACAATTTCGGGTACTATTATCATGTCGGTCTGGGCCTGCCGATCGCCAAGTGGTGCGTGACACGCCATGACGGGCTCCTGGATTTTAGTAGCGAGGCGGGAAAGGGCTCGACCTTCTTTATCCAGATCCCGACGGAACAGGCGGACCTTAAACAACAACAGGGGTTGGTCTAGCCAAACTTCCTCATCCGCCGCTCAATGAAGGACTTGTTGACTCCCAACAATCGCGCCGCCTTGCGAATACTTCCCCCCTGCTGGATCGCATGCTGTATCGTCTCCCGCTCGCTCTGAAAGAGAGGAAGTTGCGGGATTTCTAGGTCGAGGTCTTGGGGAAGGATGATCTCCTGATGCCCCGGGGTCAGCGCAACTACCCGCTGGATCGTATTTCTCAACTCCCGGATATTGCCGGGCCAGCCGTAGCGGCGGAGTTTCCGAACCGCCTCTTCACCCAATGACAGCCGTCGTTCCCCCTTCACCAGTTTTTTCAATAAATGCTTCGCGAGGAGATCGATATCCCCGGGCCTCTCCCTCAAGGGGGGAAGCCGGATCGAAATCACATTCAGGCGGTAATAGAGGTCTTCCCGAAACTGACCCTTGGCGACAAGTTCTTTGAGATCCTTGTTGGTTGCCGTAATGACACGCACGTCCGATTTTTCTTCCAGGAGACCTCCCACCCGCCGGTAGGTGCCGTTCTCAAGGAATCGCAGGAGCACCGGCTGGAGTTTTTCCGGCATGTCGCCGATTTCATCCAGAAAAATGGTTCCCCCCCTGGCCTGTTCGATCGCCCCCGCGTGTCTCCGGTCTGCGCCCGTGAATGAGCCCCTTTCGTGTCCGAAGAGTTCACTTTCGACCAGATTTGGATTGATTGCCGTGCAGTTCACGGCGACAAAAGGCCCCTTGTTGCGATGGGAAAGGTCGTGTAACGCGCGGGCGACCAGCTCTTTGCCGGTTCCGCTCTCGCCGGTGATGGAGATCACCGCATCGGTCGGCGCGACCCTTTCGATGAGCGAGAAGATCGACCGCATTTCCTTGTCCGCCGCGATCATCCCCCGGAATTCCTTCCCTTCGCGCGCCTCGATTGCGTTGCGACACTCGGTTTTAAGGATCTCGACCAGGGTCCTGCCCAGGACAAGCTTGTCACCGGGCCGCAGTGCCCCTTCCGTAACGGAATGGCCGTTCAGGACGGTGCCGTTACTGGACCGAAGGTCCTGGACGTAGAAGGAGCCCTGACGAAAGAGAAAGAGGCAGTGGAAACGGGAAACGGCGGCATCCTCCAATACAAGGTGGTTGGAGGGATCCTTGCCGGTGCGAACCACCCCCTGCGAAAATGAGAGGAGATTCGCCGCTTCACCCTGGGGGGTGACCTTGAGCTTCAGACGGGCAACCTTGAGCTCCCTTTTTTCGTGATGGTACCCCAAAATCAGCGTCGGGTCATCGCTCATCGGACGGTCCCTCCCGTTCCAAATTCAAGACATCGGTCCCGGATACAGGACAGGAGCGGACTGCAGAGCAGGCATGTTTTCGAGTCACCCTGCAGTGCCCATTGTAAAAGGATTTGCGGGTTATCTTCTTGAATTGACTCATCTCCTTTGCGCCCCCCTCCATTTTTTTCTGCGAAACCCCGTAATTGGCACGCTGGTTGCTCTAGGAGCCGGGTCATGGTTATGCAAAAGCGAGTCCCGATCGCCATCGCGCTGGTTGCGACGCTCACGTTTCCGGCCGTTTCCTATCCCTACGACGCCGAGACGTTGGGATTTTTTACGGCTCCCGACAGCGGCGCTCGCCCATCGGTGGCGGTCCTTACCCTGCAGGAGTCCGGCATCGGCCCCGAATTTTCCGAGGAGGTGGCAGACCGGGTCAGGGACTCCCTGCAAAAGTCTGAAATGCGGGTGGTGCCCAAGGACGAGACCTCCGATCTCCTTCGGTACTACCGCCCGACCCTGATCGACAGCGTGTCGCCGGTTGCGGGAGAGGCGGAATTGCAATCGGCGAAACGGGCCTATTTCAACGCCAAATATCAGGAGGCGGCGTCTCTGCTGGAGAAGGCGCTGAAGGCGGTCGAGCGGCGGTTTCAGTCAACCGGATCGAATGACCGCCTGTTGGACATCCGGATCCTCCGGGCGCATGTCTTCAAAGCGCTGAATCAGGAGAAGGCCGCGTCGAATGAGTTTCTGGAGGCGGCGCGGCTCGATCCCGATCTGAAACTCAATCCGAAATTCTTTGCCCCGTGGGCGGTGCGGGAGTTCGAGAAGGCACGACAAAAGGTGCTTCAGACCGCCTCGGGAACACTCCAAGTTCAGTCAGATCCCCCGGCGGCCCACCTTTTTCTCAACGGAATCCCCAAAGGGGAAACCCCCGCAACGCTCACCAACCTCCCGCCGGGGGTCCATTCGATCAAAATCCTTGCCAACAACTACCAACCGGAGGTGAGGACTGTCCGGATCTCGAGGGGTGAGGAAAAAACGGTGAGCCTGAAGCTGAACTGGGTTCAGGCCGGGGAGACCCCGAATATCACAGGATTTACCAGCCGGGAGGTACCGGACCTGGAG
>CAYYFU010000142.1:0-4745 GCA_964471095.1 uncultured Pseudomonadota bacterium | reverse complement strand
GACCAACGGACCGGAGAGAAAAACGATATAGGCATGCTTTTCCTTTCGATCAAGGTCCGGGATCGAGGTGACGACGGTTGATTCGTGGATATCTTCGTCCACAGCAAAAATTATACCGAATCCGGATCTTAGCGTAAAGACTTAGATTTTGGGAGTTTTTTGAGGCTGACATTGACCACCTCTTTTTTCCCCCCAAAGACCTTGATGGGACGGGTCCAGTCCTCATACCCCTCCCTTTTGAGCCGCAGCTCGTAAGTCGTCTCCGGCTCGATCGTGGTTCGATGAAAAGGGGTGATGCCGACCTCCCGACCGTTCAGATAAACAGAGGCCCCGGCCGGGATGGAATTGATCTCCAAATCACCGTAGTTGAGTTCCAGGGTGGCGTTCAGCCGGGTGGTTCCCTCCTTCATCCGAATCCGCTCTTCCCAAAAACGATACCGGTCCAGGTAAAGACCGATTTTTGTCTCTCGATCGGAGCGAAGCGGGAGGCGGGCCGGGGTCTTCCATTCCGTCTCTTGATCATTTAAAAAAATCCGGGCCCCGCTCGGTTGGGAGGAAAGTTCCAAAATCCCTTGTTTCACCTCGATCGGGGTTGAGGGGGAGGGGGCTTCGGGAGTTTCAACAGGGATCGCGGCCTCCTTTTTGATCGCCAACGACTGGACCTTCACCCAGAGTGATTGGGTGTAGGAGGTGACACGCGGAGCCGCCTTGACTGCCATCCAGGTGAGCAAGACGAGGCTGCTTAAAATGAGGGTTGGTCGGATGAGTGGCTGGAGCCGGTGGAGGAGCGGTTTCCTCGGTTTTACCTCGAGTTCCGGGACCGGGACCGAAACCTCCGCCTCCATTTTCTCGCGCACACTCTCCGGAGAGGCATAGGCGGTCCGTTCCTGTCCCTCGACAATCTCCCCGCTCTTCTTGGTCTCCGTCGGCGTCTGTTTGACCTCATCCGGTATCGTGGGGGCTATTTCGGGAAAAAGTTCCCCCAAATACCGGATGACTTCCTGGGGAGAGAATTGGGGATAATCGGTCACCAGGTGACGGACCAGATCCCGGCTCAACTCCTCCGCGGAGAAATAACGACTTTCACGATTCTTTTGCAGCGTCTTGAGCAGGATCCGGTCCAATTCAGCGGGAATTCTTGACCGGACCGAAGAGGGGAGTGGGACTCGGCATTTTTTAACCCGCCGGACCGTTTCCGGATTATTGCGTCCTTTAAAGAGGCGTTGTCCGGTCAAAAGTTCATAGAGGATGATTCCTAAGGAAAAAATATCGCTCCGGTGATCCAGCCTTTCCCCCTCGACATGTTCCGGGGACATGTAGGCAAACTTCCCCTTCAAGACACCGGAGTCGGTGGTGGAAACCTTGGTCTTCGCCTTGGCGATTCCAAAATCGATAATTTTCACGGTCCCGGAGGTTGAGACGATGACATTTTGGGGACTGATATCGCGGTGGACGATCGCCAGCGGATGTCCCTGGTCATCGGTCTTGCGGTGCATGTAATCGAGCCCTTTGGCGACCTCCGAACAGATCCAAAGGGCATAGGCGATCGGCATCTGCCGGTTCAGGGTCCGGAGCCGCTTCATCACCTGGGAAAGGGTCTTGCCGTGGACGTACTCCATGACGATAAAATAGTCGCCGGCCACTTTCCCTAGGTCATAGATCTGGGCGATGTTCCCGTGAGAGAGCAGGACGGCAATCTTTGCCTCGTCGATCAGCATCTCGACGAATTCGGGGGAGGCGGCGATATGGGGGAGGATCCGTTTGATGACGACCGGTTTTTCGATTCCGTGGGCGTCCAATGCCTTGCCGCGAAAGATCTCCGCCATCCCCCCCTGGGCGATCTTTTCAAGCAGCTGGTATTGTCCGAATTGGCTTCCCGGAGATTCCGGCATCGGGGCAGATTCTAAAGGAATCCTTCAAAATATCAATAAATTATGCTACCTTAGCATCTGGGACCACCGGTTGAACCGATAATACATAAAGGAGGATTGTTTGCCCCCCGATAGTTCACAGGAAAAAACCGAAGATCCGACGCCGAAACGGCTGCGCGATGCCCGTAAGAAGGGGCAGGTCTACAAGAGCCGGGATCTTGAAACGATGATGGTCCTGGTCGCCGCCTTCGGGGCGCTTGCGGTCATGCGGCCGTACGTCTCGGGCGAACTCCAGCGGCTGATGGAACTTGCCTTCAATTCGATTGCCCGTTCCGATTTTGAGATGAGCCTGATTTATAAGCTCTCCCTCGCCTCGCTGATGACCCTTTTGAAGGTCTCGGCCCCTTTCCTGATCACGGTCGCGTTGGTCGCTGCCCTGGTCGGCTTCCTCCAGGTGGGGCCGGTTTTCTCGGTCGAACCGCTGAAACCACAGACGAAACGTTTGAACGCGATTGAGAATCTCAAGAACATGTTCAAACCGAAGATTCTCTTTGAGTTGGCCAAGAACATTTTCAAGATCGTGCTGGTTTTTGTGATCGCCTATTTTGTCCTGAAAGGAATGCTCGACAGCTTTCTCCTTTCCCTGACCGCACCGCTGGAGGGGGCGACCCAGGTTGGACAGACGATGCTGGTCCGTTTTTTGTTTCGTTTCTTCATCTTTTTTCTGATCCTGGCGATCCTCGATTTTTGGATGCAGCGGCGGGAGTATATTAAAAATCTCAAGATGACCAAGGAGGAGGTTAAACGGGAGTACAAAGAGGATGAAGGGGATCCGCTGATTCGGGCCCACCGGAAGCAGCTGCATATGGAAATGGTGATGGGGGATGTCCGCCAGCAGGTGAAGTCCGCCGACGTCGTGATTACGAACCCGACCCATATTGCGGTCGCCTTGAAGTATGATCGTGAGCAGATGGCGGCGCCGCAAATGGTGGCGAAGGGACAGCGGCTGTTTGCGGAGATGATCCGGCAGCTGGCGGAGGAATATCAGATTCCGATTGTCCGGAATATCCCGCTCGCCTGGTCGTTGATCGAACTGGAAATCGGGGACGAAATCCCGGAAAATCTCTATCTGGCAGCGGCCGAGGTGCTTACTTTTGTTTATCGCCTGAAACAGGGCCGGGAAAAATAAGGGTTACCGTATCCGCAAAGGAGACTACCGGATTCTTGACACGATCGACGACCCCAACTTGTTGGTCCGGATCTACCGCCTCGGCCACCGCCGGGAGATTTATCGTTGAGGGGGGAGTCTAACTATTGGAGTAGATATTGGAGTAGATATTGACGCCTGTCAGTTGCGGGAGTAGGCTTTCGTCTGTGAAGAGAAATCTTGTCAATCAGTTGCTTTCGGGTCACGGGGCCGCGTACAAGCGTTACCGGGGTCATCACGTGCTCGTTTCCGGCAAGCGGGTTGTTCCGTTGCGCCGGGGAAAGGCCGGCTTACAGGCCTTTCAGAAGCTCACCCGCGAGACTGGCAAGCCTCCCGTTGTGGTCTTTGTGCCCCGTGAAGATGTGACCTATATCCTGTCGCTATGCCTCTGATCGCCCGATTCCCCTTTAAGAGAGTGGGCCATTCAGACTGGGGCCCGCTGGATCGTCCCTACGCGGATGTCTTGTTCCAGGCCTATGACAGCGAACGTCTGGTCCCAATCAAGATGGTCGTTGATACGGGGGCCGATTACACCCTCCTGCCTTCACGATACGCGGACCTGCTGGGCATTTCCCTCAAGAAGCATTGTGATAGAAGCGAAAGTCAAGGGATCGGGGGGAAGGAGGCCATCTACCTTTTGCGGGATCGAATAAAAATCTACATCGCCCGCTGGAAGATGGAGATCCCGGTCGCCTTCCTTGCTCGGGACGATGTCCCGGCCCTGCTCGGCCGCCTTCGATGTCTGGAGAAGGTTTCCCTTCTGATGAGAAGGAAAATCACCTTTTTCGGCCGATAGACGGCCACCGTCGGGAGATTTATCGTTGAGGGGCAGGTTGCTAAAAATCAGTGGGGAGTCTTTTTCAACCCCCGGATGAAATCGATTTGGGGAAGGTCTTCCGCCAGCCGTTTATGGAGGCGCTTAAGAGGCGGATGCGCCTTGGCCTGTTGGCGCATGACCTTCCAGAGCGTCTGAACCAGATCCCGCTCCCCAAAGCGGCGGCTACTTTTCCTTTTTTTGACCCTTCGAGATCTTTTCCTGTGCGATTTCAAGTAAGACCTCCTGTTGATTTTTTTCCGGTTCATCCAGCACAATCTCCAACAACTCTTTTAAAATCCGTCCGATTTCCGGACCTTCCGGAATCCCCAGCGCCATGAGTTCCTTTCCGCCGACCGCAAGATCCTTGACGCCGAGCGGCGTCTTTTTCTCCAGCTCCGCCTCGATTTTTTTGCGGAGCTTCTGCACCCCGCGGATCCCTTCCGGGTATTTTCCGCCCCGGTTATCGGCAATCCGCAGATCGACGAGTTTCAGGATCAGCTCCGGGCCGACCTTGTTGATAAAGCGACGGATGGCACGATCGGAGAAGAAAGATTTGGTCTGGAACATATGATTTTCCACCAGTGATTTGACGTTGTCCGTATCGATCCCCCAGGTCGACAATTTGAGCGCCTCGATCCTTTTGTTCACCATTTTTCGGTAAACGGTCTGGTGGCAATAGAAAGTGATCCGGTTTTTTTCCGGGACAAAGCGCTGCGTCCGTGCCTTGCCGACATCATGATAGAGCGCCGCAAGCATCAGTTCCAGATCACCCGCCTGGGGAATTGCCTCGTCGTGGCGTGAGGCATCCAAAACGCGCATCGTATGCATGAAGACGTCGTCATCACGGAAT
>CAYYFU010000141.1:0-4795 GCA_964471095.1 uncultured Pseudomonadota bacterium | reverse complement strand
GTTTGACGGGTTCGAAGGGTATCCGCTCCGGAAGGACTACCCGATCGAAAAGAGACAAAAAATCCCGGTGCCGGAGGAGACTCCATCATGAGTGAACCGGCGACCCCCCTCACCTTAAATATCGGTCCCTCACACCCGGCGACCCACGGGGCGCTCCGGTTCCATGTGGAGCTGGATGGGGAAAAGATCACCCAGGCGCATGTGGAGATCGGCTATCTCCACCGCGCCTTTGAAAAGCACTCGGAGGTCTCCACCTGGACCCAGGTGATCCCCTACACCGACCGGTTGAATTACTGCTCCTCGATGATGAACAATGTCGGTTACTGCATGGCGGTCGAAAAACTGTTGGAGATCGAAATCCCGGAGCGGGCCAAGATGATTCGGGTGATCGTCTGCGAGCTCTCCCGGATCATGGACCACCTGATCTGTCTTGGGGCAGCGGCGGTTGATCTGGGGGCCCTTTCCAATTTTTGGTATTTTTACAATATCCGGGAACAGATCTATGATTTTACCGAACGACTCTGTGGGGCGCGACTCACCACCAACTATACCCGGATCGGGGGGATGATGCGGGATCTCCCCCCTGATTTTCCGGAGACGATTCGAAAGTTGATAAAAAATCTTAATAAGG
The DNA here is from genome assembly GCA_964471095.1 of uncultured Pseudomonadota bacterium. Lineage (GTDB taxonomy): Bacteria > UBA10199 > UBA10199 > JACPAL01 > JACPAL01 > CAYYFU01. The sequence goes on along the minus strand of CAYYFU010000141.1, from coordinate 4,164 downwards.
CGATTCGTGAAGTGAGTCGTTTGCTGGAGCGGAACCGGATTTTTATGGACCGGACTCAAGGGGTTGGTGTCGTGAGTCGCGAGCAGGCGATTCACTGGGGCTTCACCGGCCCCTGTCTCCGCGCCTCCGGGATCCCTTATGATGTCCGGAAGGCGGAGCCTTACTATCACTACGAAACCTTTGATTTTGAAATCCCGGTCGGCACGGTAGGGGATACCTATGACCGGCTGATGGTCCGGTTTGAGGAAATGCGGCAGTCCGTCCGGATTATCGAGCGGGCGCTCAATCTCCTCCCGAGTGGACCGGTGATCACGAACGATCCACGGGTCGCCCTCCCCCCGAAACAGGAAGTCTACACCCAGATTGAGGGGTTGATGAATCACTTCATGTTGTTGATGGATGGGATCAAGGTGCCGGCAGGAGAGGTTTATTCCGCCACGGAGGCGGCGAACGGCGAACTCGGTTTTTACATCATCAGCGAGGGGGGAGGGCGACCGTACCGAGTCCGGGTCCGTCCCCCCTGTTTTCCGTTGACCGCCGCTTACGGCAAAATGGTGGAGGGGGGGATGATCGCGGATGCGGTGGCGATCTTGGGGAGTTTGAATGTGATCGTGGGAGAGCTCGATCGATGATTGAGTTTTCCAAAGAATCGGAAACCAAGATTCAGGAGGCCCTCGCCCGTTATCCCAACCGCCGCGCGGCCCTCTTGCCGGTCTTTTGGATCGCCCAAGAGCAGTTTGGCTGGATCTCCCCGGGGGTGATGGAGCTGATCGCCAAGCGTCTCGACCTCTCCCCGGCCCATATCTACGGGGTCGCCACGTTTTATACGATGCTCCATAAGCGGCCGGTCGGGAAATACCACCTCCAGCTCTGCCGGACCCTCCCCTGCGCCCTGCTCGGGTCGGATTCGATTATCAGTCATATCAAGAAGAGGCTGGGGATTGAGGAGGGGGAGACAACGGCGGACAAAAAATTCACCCTGACGACAGTGGAGTGCCTGGCCTCCTGCGGGACCGGACCGGCGATGATGGTGAATGAGAAATATTACGAGGGTTTGACGGTCGAGAAGGTGGATGAGATTTTGGAGCAGTTGAAATAAATGGAACTCGTTCTGACCAAAAATTTTGACCTCCCCGAATCTTGGACGATCGCCGTTTATGAAAAAACCGGCGGCTACCAGGCCGTTCGTAAGACGCTTGCCATGAAGCCGGCGGAGGTGATTGCGGAGGTCAAAAACTCCGGGCTCCGGGGGCGTGGCGGCGCCGGTTTTCCGGCCGGGATGAAGTGGGGTTTTGTCCCGCAAAACGCCGGCAAGCCAACTTACCTGTGCGTGAATGCCGACGAAAGCGAGCCGGGGACATTCAAAGACCGGGCGATTCTGGAGAGAGACCCGCATCGGTTGATCGAGGGGGCGATCATTACTGCCTATGCGATCCAGTCGCACACCGCCTACGTTTATATCCGAGGCGAGTTTGACCTCCCTCGCCGGCGCCTTGAACAGGCGATTCAGGAAGCTTATCAAAAGGGGTATTTGGGGAAAAACATCCTCGGTTCCGGTTATGATCTGGAGCTCTATCTCCACCGGGGGGCCGGGGCATACATCTGCGGAGAGGAGACCGCGCTCTTGAGTTCGTTGGAGGGATTTCGCGGTTATCCGAAGATCAAGCCACCGTTCCCTGCCGTGAAGGGGTTGTTTGAGTGCCCGACCGTCGTCAATAATGTGGAGACCCTTGCGGCAGTCCCTTTTATTCTGGAGAAGGGGGCACAGGCTTACAAGGCGGTTGGAACAGAAAAAAGTCCCGGGACAAAATTATTTTCCGTCTGCGGACCGGTCAAAAAACCGGGGGTCTATGAAATGCCGTTAGGGACACCGCTCCGGCTCTTGATCCGCGAGTATTGCGGCGGGATGCAGGAGGGGAAGGTGTTGAAGGCGGTGGTGCCGGGCGGTTCCTCGGTCCCGGTCCTGACCGCGCAGGAGGTGGAGGAGGTCAATCTCGATTATGAATCGTTGCAGGCGAAAGGGTCGATGTTGGGCTCCGGCGGGGTGATTGTGATCGATGAGTCGTATTGCATGGTCAGGGCGTTGCTGAACCTCGCCCGGTTTTATTCCCACGAATCGTGCGGGCAATGTTCCCCCTGCCGCGAAGGGACCGGCTGGGCCTACAAGATCCTGCAGCGGTTTGAGGCGGGGGAAGGGACGGCGGAGGATATCGCGCTGTTGCAGGATATCGGCAAAAAGATGACCGGGGCGACGATCTGTGTGCTGGCGGATGCCCTGGCGATGCCGATCGCGAGCACTATCGGGAAGTTTCGGGAAGAATTTGAAAATCATATTGGTAAAACATGCCAAAATTAACGATCGACGGAAAAGAGGTTGAGGCGCCGGAGGGGATGAACCTGATCGAGGCAGCCCGCCTCGTGGGGAAAGAGATCCCTCGTTACTGCTATCACCCCAAACTCTCGATCGCCGGGAACTGCCGGATCTGTCAGGTGGAGATCGAGAAACAGCCAAAACTGCAGATCGCCTGTAACACCAAGGTGGCCGAGGGGATGGTGGTTCATACCGAGAGCCCCCGGGTGTTGGAAGCGCGACAGGCGGTGTTGGAGTTTATTTTGGTCAATCACCCGATCGACTGCCCGGTCTGCGATCAGGCGGGTGAATGTCAGCTGCAAGAATACTATATGCGGCACGACCGGCAGGCCTCCCGGATGAAGGAGGAGAAGGTCCATAAGGAAAAGGCGATCCCGTTGGGACCGCAGGTGATGCTCGACATGGAACGCTGCATCCTCTGTTCCCGTTGCGTCCGGTTCTGCGATGAAATTACCCAGACGAGCGAGCTCTGTTTTGTGGAGCGCGGGGATCACACCGAACTGACCCGTTATCCCGGCAAGGAACTTGCTAATCTTTATTCGTTGAATACGGTTGACATTTGTCCGGTCGGGGCGCTGACCAGCCGCGATTTCCGGTTCAAACAACGGGTCTGGTTTCTCAAATCGACCGATTCGGTCTGTCCCGGCTGCGCGACCGGCTGTAACATCAAGATCGACCAGAACAAGGGGGTGATTTACCGGCTACGTCCTCGGGAAAATGAGCAGGTGAACCAGTGTTGGATGTGCGACGAGGGGCGGATGACCTATGAAACGGTCAATGCGGAAAACCGGTTGCGGCATCCGTTTGTCCGGACCGACCGGGGGCTCTCGTTGGTCCGGTTGACGGAGGCGGTGCAGAAATTTGGGGAGCTTTTTGGGGAAATCGATTCGAAATCGATTGTCGGGATCGGCTCAGCCGAATTCACCAACGAGGAGAATGAGTCGCTGATCGCCTGTCTTAAATCACGAGGGGCGAGCGATTTTTATTATCAGGTCCGGCAGGTGCCGAACCCCTCTTCCGATGACTTTTTGATTTCGGCCGACAAGAATCCGAACCGGGCCGGCGTGACCGCCCTCGGGATGCGGCCGCTCCAAGAGGCGAATCGGAAATATCAGGGGTTCGTGGTGCTTGGCGGGATTTTGGAAAAATCGCTCGCCCCGATCTCCCTTGAAAAAGGACGAAGGGTGGCGCTGTTCACGACACATCAGGTTCCGGAGTGGGAATATGCCGACCTGATCTTTCCGGTGGCGACTTGGGCCGAGATGGAGGGCACTTTTACGAATAAGCAGGGGTTGAGGCAAAAACTGAACGCCGCCTTTCCGCCACCGGGGGAGGCCAAGGCCGCCAGAGAGATTTTAGCGATGATAGGGGAAAATCCCCCCAACCCCCCTTTGACAAAGGGGGGCGAAGGGGGGATTTAAAAATATGGATTTGATTAGCATCGCTAAAATAATCCTGATCCCGGTGGTGGTGTTGAGCTTTATCCCGCTGTTGATCTGGATGGAGCGCAAGGGGGCCGCCTACATCCAGGACCGCCGCGGTCCCAACCGCGCCGCAATCTTCGGGATCCGCCTGGGCGGGATGATCCACAACCCGGCGGATGTGGTCAAACTCCTGACCAAGGAGGAGTTTATCCCCGCCCAGGCCAACCGGTTCTTTTTTCTGTTGGCCCCGTTTCTCACCATGTTCGTCTATTTTGTGACGGTTGCGGTGATCCCGTTTGCCGACGATCTTCGGATCGGCGATTGGGCCCTCTCGTTTCAGATTGCCGATCTCAATGTCGGGGTTCTTTA
>CAYYFU010000140.1:0-4800 GCA_964471095.1 uncultured Pseudomonadota bacterium | reverse complement strand
GATCGAAAATCTGATCAAAAATGCCGACAAGCTAGCGGGAAAACTGGCCGAAAAGATGAAGGAACATGCGGAGCAGGCAAGGCTCTTTAAAGAGTTGGCGACGATCGTGACCGATTGCCCGATCGAATACGATTTTAAGGATTTTGAGGCACGCGAACCGGATCAGGATGCGATGCGGGAGTTATTCACCGAACTCGAGTTCAAGGGGCTGATGAAGGAACTGGGCGGCGAGGCGCCGGCGAAACCGGCAGGGGAGGTGAAGGAGACCGACATTGAGATTCGACTTGGGAATTACCTCCTGGATCCCGATCACCGGAGCACTCCGATTGAAGATCCGGGTGAGTTAAAAAAGCGTCTCGAGGAGGACGGTTTGACCAAGTTGTTTCTCGAGATCGAGCTTCCGCTGGCGCCCGTGCTGGGGGTCATGGAGAAAAATGGTGTATTGATCGACGTGGAGCGGCTCAAGAAATCGTCGGCAGAATACGCGATCAAGCTCGCCGGGATCGAAAAGCAGGTCCATCAGCTGGCCGGTCTCGAATTCAACCTGAACTCGACGAAACAGCTCCAGGCGGTGTTGTTCACCAAACTCCAGCTCCCGGTCGTCCGGAAGACCAAGACCGGTTATTCCACCGACGTGGATGTGTTGACGGAACTGGCCAAGCAACATGAGGTGCCGCGGCTCCTGCTGGAATACCGGTCGTTGACGAAACTCAAATCAACCTATCTCGATGCCTTGCCGGAGCTCATTAACCGGGAGACCGGCCGGATCCACACCTCGTTCAACCAAACGGTTGCGGCGACCGGACGACTCTCGTCGTCCGATCCGAACCTGCAAAACATCCCGATCCGGACCGAGGAGGGGCGCAAGATTCGCGAGGCATTTATCGCCGCGCCCGGTTTTTCCCTCGTTTCCGCCGACTACTCGCAGATCGAACTCCGGGTGCTGGCGCATCTGTCGCAAGATCCGGTGTTGTTGGAGGCGTTTCGCAAGGATGAGGACATCCACCGGGCGACCGCCGCCGGGATCTACAAGTTGCCGGAGTCCGAGGTGACCGATAGTCAGCGGTCAGTCGGCAAAACGGTCAATTTCGCGGTACTCTATGGGCAGGGGGCGTATAGCCTTTCCCAGCAGTTGGAGATCGCCCCGCAGGAGGCTTTAGGGTACATTGACAATTACTTCAAACGGTTCGCGGGGGTTGCCGCCTACAAGGAAAAGGTGCTTGCGGAGGCACGGCGGGAGAAAAAAGTGCGAACCCTGTTGGCGCGGCTCCGTCGCTGCGGGGAGAGCGACAGCCGGAACCAGACCCTGCGGGGCTTCACCGAGCGGACCGCCGTCAACGCGGTCTTGCAAGGGACCGCCGCCGACAGCATCAAGCGGGCGATGATCACGATCCAGCGGGAGATCGGGGAAAAATTTCCCAAGGTAAAGATGATTCTGCAGGTCCATGACGAGCTGGTCTTCGAGGCGCCGGAGGGGGAGGTGGGGCGGCTCTCACAGATGGTGAAGGAGAAGATGGAATCGGCCGCCGAGCTGGCGGTTCCCCTCAAGGTGGATGTCGGCGTCGGCAAAAACTGGTCCGAGGCGCACTAAAAACCCGCAACTATTTTCTTTCCCCATAGATAACCAGGGGGAGATGCCGAACCAGCAGAGAGGTTGCCGACCTAACTCACTGTATTTACTTGTCTTTTTTTGTATTTTCCTCCCTCGGTTGAGCGGGGCGACGGAGATCGGTTATCGGGAAGGTTTTTTCCTCCGAACGGATGACAAGGATTACCAGTTCAAGTTCAACCTGGTGGCGCAACCGCAGCATCGCTACGAGTGGCGGGAGGCCGCAGTCGATGCGAACAGTTTTGGCACGGCCCAACTCAAGACCATTTTTCAGGGAAACGCCTTTGCCCCGCAGTACAAATATTATCTGGAACTCGAATATTCCTCCGCCGCCGGAAAGCTCAACGTTGAAGATGCCTATCTGAATCTCGGATTTCCCGATTATTTTATCCTGACCGTCGGCCAATTCAAGATCCCGACCAACCGCGAAGATCTGTTGTCAGGGATCGGCAATCAGCTGGTTGGAGTCTCCTTGATGTACGAACATTTTGCGGTTCTGCAGGACCTCGGTCTCCAGTTCTCCGGCAGGATTGTTGATCCGGTCACCTACGCTCTCTTTGTGACAAATGGGGATGGTCGAAACCAGCCTAACCGGAACAAGGAGATGCTGACCGGCGGCCGCCTCGAAGTCACCCCGTGGGGAGAGATATCGCCTTATCAAGGAGATCAGGAAAATTCGGAGAATCCCAATCTCGGGTTCGGTATCGGCGCCGCTTATGACTTTGGGAGCGCGGCAGAGACGGAGGATTTCGACCTCTTTCGGAAACAGGGGGTTTCGGTGCGGGAGGACCGGTTGACGCGGATCGAGGCGGACGGGACCTTGGCCTGGAGGGGGACCAGTCTGCTGGCCCAGTGGCAGGGGGTGTACAACAGCCAGTACCGGTCATTCGACCACGGTTATCTCGCCCAGGGCGGTTATTTCATCCTACCGAAGAAACTGGAGGTGGCGGGGCGGTTTTCGGCTGTTGTTCCTGATTTTCCGTTTCCGGCGCTCGCCTTGACCGGCATTACGGCGGAGTCGCTTGATTCCTTTGGGGGAGGGATCCCGGTCTACGAGGCGGGTGGAGGATTGAACTACTTCTTCAAGGGACATGCGATGAAGATCCAGACCGATTACAGCATGATCCTGAACAGCGGGGGGGTCCGCAATCTGAATGATCAAATGATCCGAACCCAGCTCACCCTGATGTTTTAAGAATTTTTGAAGACCAGTACAGCCTTGCCGATCCTGATTTCATCCTTCGGCTGGAGGATCTTTTCGGTGACCTTCTTCCCCCCCACAAAGGTGCCGTTGGAGGACTCCATGTCCAGAATCACATATTTGTCCCCCATGAGCTGGATCTGGGCGTGTTGGCGAGAAACCTTGCCGTCTTTCAGGACAATGTCGTTGGCGGGGGAGCGGCCGATCTGTATCGGATGGTCGATCGTGATGGTCTGAACAACCTTCCCCTCCTCCATGACCAACAGTTGGGGAAAGGTTTTTTTGGGTTCTGGACGCGGCTCAATCGGCACCTTGGCGGTCGAATCCGCCGTTGGGACGGGCGGTTTTTGGGTGATCGATCCGATTCCTTTGGGTGGAGAGGGTGGAGAGGGGGGAGGTGGCGGTGGTGGCGGCGGTTTGGCCGGCAACGGCTCGGGCGTCTTTTCCTCCCTCAACAGGTTGTCAAACCGGGCGAGCGAATCACCGATCGTCTTGAGCCCCCCCTCCAGACGTTTGATTTCCTGAGATTCCTTTTTGGAGAGTTGCTGAAATTCTCCCTCCGCCGATTCACCGAGTGAATGACGGAGCTTCGCCTCTTCAATCTTTTCCTGGTGGAGTTTCAGGTTCTCCTCGATCAACATCTTCTTTTCGGTCAGTGCGACCAGTTCCGTATCCAGCTCCGCCTTGAGTGAGGAAAATTTTTGCGAAATTTCTTCGATTTTCTTCAGATAGTCGGAACGGACCCGCTGATAGACGCCGGCGCTGACCGTCTCCCGCTGGGAGTCCAGTTTTTTGAGCCGCTCAAACGTCAGCTCTTTTTCCGCCCTGATCCGGGTCGCCTCCTCCACCAGACGGTCATTCACCTGGTGGCGGATCTCCTCGTCACTTAAGATTTCTTTCATCAGTCCGATAACCTCGCGAACTTACTTACTATATTACCCGGACAATCCAACATTGTAAATAAAAGGATTCGGGGAAGGTGAGCAGGACCGGATGGTCGGGGGAGGCGCCGCGTCTTTCCAAGAGCTGGAGCTGGCAACCGGTATCCTGGGCCGCCTCCCGGAGCATTTGGGAAAAATACAACTCGGTAAAACTTTGCGAACAGGAACAGGTGATCAAAATCCCGCCGGGCCGCAGCAGTTTCATCGCCCGGAGATTGATTTCCTTATAACCCCGCCTGCCCCCCTCCAACTTGTCTTTTCCGGAGGCAAACGGCGGGGGATCCAGCACGAGGGTGTCGAATTTTTCCTGGCTTCTCTCCAGCCGTCGAAGTTCATCGAAGACATTGGCCTCTTTCAGTTCGATATTCTGGAGATTGTTTCGCTCCAGGTTTTTTCGGGCCATCGCGAGGGCCGGGGCTGAGCTATCGACCGCAATCCCCTCCTCAATGCAGTCGGAAAGTTGCACGGAAAATCCCCCTTGGTAACAAAAGAGATCGAGGAGCCGTCCGTGGGCATAGCGCCGCGCCGCGAGCTGGTTTTGGGCCTGGTCCAGATAAGTCCCCGTCTTTTGCCCCTCCAGCGGATCGACGAGACAAACCTTCTCGCCAAAGGCGGCCTCAACCGGTGGGACAAATCCTCCCCGAACGATCCCCTTTTGGCGCGGGAGCCCTTCCCGCTCCCGGACCGATGGGTCGTTTCGTTCAACAATCGCTGCTGGATGAAGCAGCTCTTCGATCATCCCAACCCAGTCTTCTTTCAAGCGATCGATCCCAAGACTTAAACTCTGGAAGACGACGACATCGCCGTACCGATCAATGATCAGTCCCGGCAAGAGGTCAGATTCACCAAAGACCAGACGAACAACCATTGACTCCTTCGGTCGCCGGCTGATCGATTGTTCAAGTCTTTTTTGCCAAAACTGTCGGTCAATCGGTGCTGTCTGGTGAGTTAAAAAACGGAGGGTGATCAGGGACTGTGGATTATAGAACGCCTGCCCCAGAAGACGTTTCTTAAAGGAGTAGACCTGAACAACATCGCCAGGAACAGCG
>CAYYFU010000139.1:0-4871 GCA_964471095.1 uncultured Pseudomonadota bacterium | reverse complement strand
CGGGTCCTGTCACTTCGGAAAACTTTTGGCTGCGTCTCGCCATAGGCTCGACGGTCCACAAAGTTTCCCTCGTGCCACCCGCTGCTGTTTGGCCTTTTATCTTTTTTCTCCAAGGTTGAAAATTTCCTCGTGAATCCCCTTGGCCAGCCAATCGCGTGGGCCGAGGTATTTTTTAACAATCATCCCGGTCGGATCAATCAGAAAGGTTTGGGGGAGTTGCGAGACCCCGTAGAGATCGGCCACCTCCCCATCATCGAGCAGGATCGGCATCGTCACCGAGATCCTTTGCTGAAAATGATCGATCTCCTTCCAGCCGGAATCCTCACTGACGGCCAGGACCGTAAAGAGGTGGCCTGAGAACTTCTTTTGCAATCTCTCCAACGACGGCATTTCGGCGACACAGGGAGGACACCAGCTCGCCCAAAAATTAAGCAGAACAACCTTGCCTTGATAATCAGCCAAAGGAACCAATCCTGTCCTGGCCGGAAGGATAAAAGAGGGAGCCGACGTTCCTTCCGGAATCCCCTCCTGATGCTCCGCCACATGGATCAGATAAACAGCGGCGGCGATCGCCAGCAGAATCAGGAGGGATCGAATCAGTCTTCTTTTTTCTTGAAGAATCCCCAACGTCGTTTCTTGGCAGGTTTCACTTCTTCTTTCTTTTCGACAGTCACTTTACGTTCTTTCTTTGCCGGAGCCGCCTCTTTTCCCTTCTTTTCCGATTTCGGTTTTTCGACCTTCGGCCGCTCGTACCCCAGATATTCGATCGCCGCCATCCAGGCCCCATCCCCTCGCCGTTGCCCAAACTTGAGAATCCGGGTGTAACCCCCCGCCCGATCCTTAAAGCGGGCTGCGAGCCCGTCAAACAGCTTCTGTAATGCCAGCGGGGACCGGAGAACCCGGGCCGCCTGACGTCGAGCTGCCAGATCCCCCTGCTTCCCCCAGGTAATCATCCGATCGGCGATCCGCCGCAACTCCTTCGCCTTGGGCAACGTCGTTTCAAGCCGCTCATGCAGGATGAGCGACGTCACCAGGTTCCGAAAGAGCGCGCGCCGATGAGAGGCGGTCCGCCCCAGCTTACGATGATCGACGAGATGACGCATCCGGGTTTATTCAATCTCCTCTTTCGGCTTTTCGTCTTCCTGGGGAGGCATCCATCCCTCCAGCTTCATGCCCAGGGAGAGACCCATTTCCGACAAGATTTCCTTGATTTCGTTCAACGATTTTCGGCCGAAATTCTTGGTTTTCAACATCTCCGCCTCTGTTTTTTGACAAAGTTCTCCGATGTGCCGGATATTGGCGCTCTCCAGGCAATTGGCCGAACGGACCGAGAGCTCCAGTTCCTCGACGCGACGATTCAGATTTTCATTGAACTGCGGTTTGGAGGGAATCTCCTCTTCCATAATGGGTTCGGGAATCTCTTCAAAGTTAATGAAAATTTGAAGCTGTTCCTTCTGAATCTTGGCGGCAAACGCGACGGCGTCAGCCGGCAGAATCGAGCCATCGGTCCAAACCTCCAGGGTCAACCGATCGTAGTCGGTCATCTGACCAACACGCGCATTGGTCACCATGTAGTTGACCTTGACGATGGGGGAATGAATTGAATCGACCGCGATCGTCCCGACCGGGTCCTTCTCCGATTTATTTCTCTCCCCCGGAACATAGCCACGTCCCATCTTGACGGTCATCTCCATGCGGAGCTTTCCGTCACTGTTCAAGGTGGCGATATGAAGGTCCGGATTCAGAATCGTAACGTTCTCACTGGTTTGGATATCGCCGGCCAGCAAATCTTTTTCCCCCTTCGCCTCCAACCGAATGGTATCCTGATCCCCGGAATGAAGTTTGAGGCGGATTTGCTTGAAATTGAGCAGAATATCCGCGACATCCTCCACCACGCCCGGAATCGTACCGAATTCATGCAACACACCGTCAATCCGCGCGTTGGTGATTGCCGCTCCCTGCAGGGAGGAGAGAAGAATCCGACGCAGGGAATTCCCCAAGGTCTGGCCAAAACCCCTCTCCAGGGGGCGCGCCACGAATTTCCCATAAGTGGGAGTCCCGCTTTCCTTCTCATACTCCAAAAATTTCGGTTTGATGATATTACGCCAATTTCGATACATAGTGCCTCCTTAAAATTTACTTGGAATAGAGTTCAACAATGAGCTGCTCCTGTATGGGGAGTGTCAATTCTTCTCGTGAGGGAAGCACCTTGACCCGTCCGACAAAGTTATCCTTATCCAATGTCAGCCAAGCGGGAACCCCGCGACGATCAACCGCCTCCAGGGACTCAACAATCCGGGCGACCTGCCGACTCTTCTCGGCCACCTGGATCTCGTCCCCCGGTTTGACGAGATAGGAAGGAATCGTCACCTTCTTGCCATTGACTCGAAAATGACCATGTAAAACAAATTGCCGTGCCTCGGCACGAGAACTGGCAAAGCCAAAACGATAAACCATATTATCGAGTCGACGTTCGAGGGAGAGAAGGAGCGCCTCTCCGGTGACTCCCTTGCCCCGGGCCGCCCCCTGGAAAAAGCCATGGAATTGTCGTTCCAGAAGACCATAGAGCCGTTTCACCTTCTGTTTTTCCCGAAGCTGGGCACCGTATTCGGAAAGCTTTCCCCTTTTCTGGCCATGCTGGCCCGGGGCATACTGCCGGCGCTCAATCGCGCACTTTTCCGTATAACAACGTTGGCCCTTCAGAAAGAGTTTAAGCCCCTCTCTCCGACAAAGCCGACAGGCTGAATCAAGATATCTTGCCAAATCTCCTCCTTAAACCCGACGCCGCTTCGTTGGCCGACATCCGTTATGAGGAATCGGCGTTACGTCGCGGATCGCAGTGACTCGAATACCCACAATGGAAATCGCCCGAAGCGCTGATTCACGACCGGCGCCGGGTCCCTTCACCACAATGGAGACCGTCCGAACACCTTGTTCCGAAGCCTTGCGCGCGGCATCTTCCGCAGCGACCTGGGCCGCAAACGGGGTGCTCTTCCGTGACCCCTTAAACCCTTTGGCGCCAGCTGACGACCAGGCAACGACATTCCCTAAAGGATCGGTGATCGTGATCACGGTGTTATTAAAGGTCGCGTGAATATGGACCACACCGACCGGCACGTTTTTCCGGATCCGTTTCTTCCGAACCTTCGGTGCCGCCGGGGCGGCAGGTTCTGTCCCTTCAACCTTTGCTGGTTCCTCTTTAGCCATTCATTCTCCTTCTTAATAGCCCTCGCTAAACTTTATTTCGGTCCTGGGGCCCTCTTCTTGCCGGCAATCGCGACGCGCGGTCGTCCCTTTCGGGTGCGGGCGTTGGTATGGGTTCGCTGACCTCGAACCGGCAATTTCCCCTTGTGCCGGAGTCCCCGATAAGCGCCCAGATCAATGAGGCGCTTGATATTCATCGCGACCTCCTTGCGGAGATCCCCTTCCACCTTGAAACTCGACTCAATGACCTCGCGGATCTTGGCGATTTGCTGATCGCTCAATTGTTCCGTCAGCAGATTCCGGTCGATCCCGACCTTCTGGAGAACCTCATTGGCGCGAGTCCAACCGACCCCGTAAAGATACTGCAGCGCCACCTCAATCCGCTTCTTGGAGGGAATATCAATACCCGCAATGCGCGCCATAATTTACCCCTGCCTCTGTTTGTGCTTTGGATTTTGACAGATCACGCGGACCACGCCCGCGCGCCGCACGACCTTGCATTTCGCACAAATTTTTTTGACCGATGATCTTACTTTCATCTCTTCAATCTCACTTGGCCCGGAAAGTGATCCGGCCCCTTTCCAGGTTATACGCCGAGAGCTCCACCTTGACCCGATCCCCCGGCAAAATTTTAATAAAATGCATCCTCATCTTGCCCGAAATATGGGCCAACACCTTGTGTCCGTTGTCCAATTGAACCCTAAACATTGCATTCGGTAGCGGCTCAATGACGACCCCTTCCACCTCGATCACATCCTCCTTCGGCATTTTACCTCTTACTCCACCACACTGAGGACCTCTGCCCCCCGGGGGGTCAGTGCCACCGTATGTTCAAAATGGGCTGATCGCTTACCATCAACGGTGACCGCTGTCCAGCCATCCTCGAGGATTTTTACGGCCGGCCCACCGAGGTTAAACATCGGTTCGATCGCCAAGCCCATCCCAACCCTGAGCCTTAACCCTCTCTGACCTTTCCCCAACTTTGGGATCTGGGGCTCCTCATGGAGTTCCCGACCGATCCCGTGCCCGACAAAATCCCGGACCACACCATAACCCATTGATTCTCCACAAGTTTGGACGGCATGTGAGATATCCCCGATCCGGTTCCCCAGCCTCACCTGCTCGATCCCCTTTTGCAGCGCCTCCTTTGTGACCTTGATCAGCCGCAACGACTCTTCATCCACGGAGCCAACGGGGAAAGTCACTGCCGCATCCCCATGAAAACCATCGACAATCGCGCCACAATCGATCCCAATAATGTCTCCCTCACCCAGCCTCCGCGAGGAGGGGATCCCATGGACCACCTGCTCGTTAATCGAGGTACAGAGCGTTGCCGTATAACCCCGGTACCCCTTGAAGGCCGGCTTGCCCCCCCGGGCAACGATCAGCTCCTCCGCCCATCGATCCAATTCCTGGGTGGTCACGCCGGGACGAACCAGCGGCCTTATTCCCCGCAAGACCTCGGCGACGATACGAGACGCCTTGCGAATCTTTTCGATCTCCTCTTCCGATTTCAAGAGGATCATCCGAGGGCCTTCAACAGTCGCTGGAAAATCTGTTCCATTTCCCCTTCCCCCGGCACCCTTTTAAGGGTCCCCTGCTTTTCAAAAAAACCGATCAGCGGGGCGGTCTCCTCTTGATAGACCGACAACCTCTTCCGGATCACC
>CAYYFU010000138.1:0-4937 GCA_964471095.1 uncultured Pseudomonadota bacterium | reverse complement strand
GCGCCATGAAGAGTGCGTAAGGTCGATACGGTTCCGACTGGACCGAAGGAATGGCGCTGACCGAGGCGCGACACCAGGCGGCGATCCGGCCGACCGTCTCCTCTGAAAAGAGGGGCCGCAAGGCGGCCAGGTCGGAGAAATCCCTTTCGCCGGTTCTCTGTAAAATCGACCAAAGATCGGCGATTTTCTCCTGATAGTTGGCTTCATTGATTCCGGCGACGAGCGCGGCGAGGGCGCGGTTGAGATCGGCCTTCCTTTTCCGGACATCGGCCTCCACGCTTACGCGACTGCCATAGGTAACCTTCGTTGACGGCTTCTCACGGAAATAAATCTTGAGATGGCTAAGGAGGGTATCCTTGACCGGTTGGGAAAGCCCTCGACCGACGGGGTCTGAATTCAACCAACGCTCAAACCTTTTTTTCTCTGTTACCGGTTCGAACGGGGGGAAGGCCATTTTCAGTCTTTTCCCGCTTCCGCTGACGGCAAACTTGTCTCTGATCCGCACCGCGATGGTGACGTCGCCAACCCCCATATCGAACCCCCCGTCGACCACCGTCATATGGGTTGCCAAACTTTTCTCTTCAGGGGTGAACCGTTGCCACGCCTCAACCGGCGAGTGTTCCCGCAAAAAGGCCTGGTATTCCCTCTCCCATCCCTTCTTTTTGAAGAGTTCAACGGCGGTTTTTTGCCAATCGTCACGCAAAGCGTAAAGCACATCATCGAATATATTCCATGGACGAGAAGTCCCTGGTCGAAGGGCCGCATCGACCCGTTGGCTCAGTCGAAACGCCTCTTGCTTCCTGCCGGCGGCAACCGGCCCCTGAAGTTTGGCATTCAAGGGGAGCTGTTCCACCGCCGCCTTCCATGCATCCGTTACGTGATAGCTAGAAATACCACAATCCCAAAAAGCGGTGCCGAACGCTTCGGCCCTTGCGACAAGCCCTGGCAGAAGGTCAACAGGGTCGTCACCGGTGATCGCGACGGCATCCCCGGCAACCGCGGCGAAATCGACCCTTTCCTCCAAGGCACGGGTAAAGGCCCACTCGATCTGATTCGGTCTGGAGGAAAAAAAGGGTTGTTGCGATCGGGACGCGGCCTTTCCGATCCGGGGTAGCCGAGTGACAAGATCTTCCGAGTAGCGGCGGATCGGAGAGGCACTGCCGGTAGGTCCCAAGGCGAGCCGCACCAGTTGCCGAGGACGAGTGGCGAGGTAGAGGGATGCGTCCTCGCCGTCGTGTTGCTCCGCCAACTCGAGTTTTTTCCGGACCTCGTCATTATACTTGCCGGGGTTGGTCGCACGGGCGAGCGTCTCAAGATAGAGGGCACGTTTAGCGCGGACCAGAATATCGGGCTTGACCGTCTTGCGGAGATCATACCTTGCCATCTTGTCCAGCATCCTATCAAGCACCTGGAGTCCCAACGCATAGTCTTCGGCGGCGGTCTTGGCTGCCTCCCCGCTGACGAGTTCCGCGGGAAAGGGGGGTCCCGGTTTTGAGAAATCAACCCGATCCAGAAACCTTGCCAGCGATCTTTGGGTCGGTTCATCCAGCGAGATTTGAAAGGGGGTGAGCTCTCCGAGAAAGCGATTTCGATCAAAAAGGCCGGAGGTCAACATTTGCTGGATCCGTTGCATCTGGTGAAGCTCATGGGGGTCAAACTCCATGTTGCCCATGAAGGTGTCCATTTGTCGGATCCAGGCGTTGGCCATGTCGGTATCGAGAACCCCCCGCCGGAAGGAATCGAGGAGGGTATCAAGGTGACGACCGACTGACTCCCGAACCGAGCCATTCATCTTCCGGCCGGTCTTTTCCATCTCCTCAAAGGCCCGTCGCAGCGGGACGACGTCCAGTGAGGTCTGGAAGATTGGATGGAGATAGAGCGGTGCGGGTGAGGCCATAACGGTTCCTTAATATTATCAATATTATCGGCAGAAAATCGTCTCGAGTTGCGCTTCAAAAATCGTCGACAAGTACATGAAATTAATAAGTTTTCTGATGGTGTCGTGATCGGGAGCGAGTTGGTCAGAAGGATCGATTTTTCAAGGTTTTCAATCAAGAAGGTCACAACTTTCCTCAGATCCTGCCGATAATCTTCCTTGAGGAGATAACCAGTGAGCGTAGTGGTCCAAAGAACCGTCAGCATCCTCCGGAATCTGGCAGGCGTCCTTACGGAAGGAAGGGTGATGCGGGAATTACCACGAGGGGGTCGCACCCCCCTGGCGCCAGGAGATATTGATCGGATCCAACGGGTTTTATTAAAGCAGCAGCGGAGGCTGGTGGCGCTTGCGACTGAAATTCAGGGTGGTCAAGCCAAGCTGCCTCGAATGCAAGCGATCAGGGTCGTCCGCGATGGTGAGACGACATGGCAACTACCGGTCACCGAGCAAGATCTGCTGACATTTTACGACAACCTCTTCTGGACGGTCGAAGCGGTTCTCCATCATCTCGCGGCAGACGGGGCCATCCCAGGCAAGGGCAGGCCGACCTTGGGAGGGTTATTTGAAGAGGTTCCGGCGCTTGGTGGCTTGCTAAAGACAGCCCGTACCGCGGTCGTGGTTGGGCCGGTCAGCAGGAGCTATGCCTTTCCCGCTGGGCGCCAATTGATGGCGATCCTCATGGCAGCGGGGATCCTTTCGGTCGGGGTCGTATTATTCGCCTCCGGGGTTGCTGTTTTTCCGGATCCCGGCCGGGCCTTGTCCCCACCCGCCTGAATTTTTCAAGCAACTCTTTTGACCAATAACCGATGAGAGGGCTGTATGGCCGGTGTTGCCCCTCAACTGGATCTGCCCCACGCCTTTCACCGCCTGCGGATTGAGGTGACCGGTTTTATGGAGGCTTTTTATCGCGTTCCCAAACGACTTCCCATCGTAGAATCCTGGATCAGGATCGTCGATGACCTTGGGAAATCAAAGCTCCAGGCCCTGGAGACACTCTGTTTTGAAGTTGACCGGTCTCATCTGCCGGCCGACTTCCAGGGTCTCTGCCGGGGCGCACTCTCCAGCCTGTATATGTTTCTTGGCCGACTCAGACGTACCGCAGGGGTTTCCTTCAGGGAGATCAGGGGGAATCCTGACTATCGGTTCTTACGGGATCTCGTAGGGGCCTTTGGTGCCCATGGAAAACCGGGGGAATGGGAGGCAATCATTGCCCACCTCCGGTCCAGGGGGCATTCCCTGGGCAGTCTCGCCCTCTGGGTCGGGGTCTCGGCGGCCGGTGGACTGCTGGCCTCAAAATGGTTGCGAAATCCGGCCGATTCATTATCAATGGGTGATGGCCGTCCCCTATAACCCGCAGGAAATCGAACCGAAGTGGCAACAGCTCTGGGCGGATAAAAAAACCTATCAGGGTGCTGAGGATCCCAAAAAAACAAAATACTACTGCCTTGAGATGCTCCCGTACCCCTCCGGCAAGATCCATATGGGGCATATCCGGAATTACTCGATCGGCGACGTGATCGCCCGGTACAAGCGGATGCGCGGGTTCAACGTCCTGCACCCGATGGGGTGGGACGCCTTTGGGATGCCGGCGGAGAATGCCGCGATCGAGCGAAAACTCCACCCGGCCGACTGGACCCGGCAGAATATCGAGGAGATGCGGCGGCAACTCAAACGGATGGGGTTCTCCTACGATTGGGGCCGCGAGGTCGCCACCTGCGAGCCTGCCTATTATCGTTGGGAGCAACTGCTGTTTCTGAAGATGTTCGAAAAGGGGCTCGCGTACAAGAGACATTCGTACGTCAACTGGTGCGACCAATGCCAGACGGTGCTGGCGAACGAGCAGGTGGAGGGGGGTGTCTGCTGGCGTTGCGATTCGACGGTCCGGCTCAAAGCCTTGGAGCAGTGGTTCTTCCGGATCACCGCCTACGCAAAGGAACTCCTCGACGAAACCTGCCGGCTGAAGGGGTGGCCGGAAAAGGTGCTGATCATGCAGCGGGGCTGGATCGGGGAGAGTCAAGGGGCGGAGATTAGTTTTCAGATTGAGGGGAAAAATGAATCCATAAAAATCTTTACGACTCGGCCCGACACCCTTTACGGCGCCACGTTTATGTCGATCGCCCCGGAACATCCGCTGACCTTAAGCCTGTCCAAGGGTTTGCCCCAGGAGCCCGAGGTGAAACGGTTTGCTGACAAGGTCTCCAAGATGGAGCGGACCAAAAGATTGGCGGGAGAATATGAGAAAGAGGGGGTCTTTACCGGCGCCTATTGCCTGAATCCGGCCAACGGGAGGCGGATGCCGATCTATGCCGCCAACTTTGTGTTGATGGAGTACGGGACCGGGGCGGTGATGGCGGTGCCGGCGCACGACCCAAGGGACTTTGAATTTGCGAAAAAATATAAGCTCCCGATCGTTCCGGTCATCTACCCGTCAGCCAAGGAGCCGCTCGATCCGCTCACGATGAAGCAGGCGTATGAGGAGCCGGGGGTGATGGCCAACTCCGGCCCGCTGGATGGCATCCCCTCCGAGCGGGCCCAGGATGAAATCATCAAGGTCTTGGGTGAGAAGGCGAAACAGGCGACCACGTACAAGCTTCGTGACTGGGGGATCAGCCGACAGCGTTACTGGGGGGCGCCGATCCCGATCCTCTACTGCCCGAACTGCGGCATGATTCCGGTTCCGGAGAAAGACCTGCCGGTGGTCCTCCCGACCGACGTTGCCTTCACCGGCGCGGGCGGATCGCCGCTCGCCAAATCAAAGTCGTTTCTGGAGACCCCCTGTCCCCGTTGCCCCGGCACCGCCAAACGGGAAACCGATACAATGGACACCTTCGTCGAGTCCTGCTGGTACTTCTTGCGGTATTGCTCGCCGCACTACGATCAGGGGATGTTCGATCGAAAGGCGGTCGACTACTGGATGCCGGTCGACCAGTACATTGGTGGGATTGAACACGCAGTTCTGCATCTCCTTTATGCCCGATTTTTTACCAAAGTTCTTCGAGAC
>CAYYFU010000137.1:3048-4938 GCA_964471095.1 uncultured Pseudomonadota bacterium | reverse complement strand
GGGGGGGGGAGGAGGGGGCAGGGGATCGTTGCGCTGGCCTGCGCCGACGCCGGCTTTAAGATTGTCGGGGCGGTCGAAAATCCCCAGAGCCCCCAGATCGGAAAGGATGCCGGAGAGCTGGCCGGCTGCGGCCGTTGCGGTGTCCTGATCAGCGGGGCGGTCGAAAAGGTGATCGCCCAAGGGGACGTTCTGATCGACTTCTCCCATCCCTCCGTCACCTTGTTGCACCTGGAGGCCGCGGCGAGGGCAAAAAAAGGGGCCGTGATCGGCACCACCGGTCACACGCCAGATCAGTTGGAAAAAATTCGGGGGTACGGCAAAAAAATCCCGATCCTCTTTTCCTCCAACATGAGCGTCGGGGTCAACGTGATGTGGAAACTCCTTGACCTTGCGGCACGCGCCTTGGAGCGCGACTTTAAGGTGGATGTAAAAGAAACCCATCACATCCACAAGAAGGATGCCCCGTCGGGGACCGCCAAGACGATGATTGAGATCCTGGCGCGGGCGCTCGGGACGACTCCGGACAAGATCCCCGTGGAATCGATCCGGGAGGGAGAGGCGGTCGGCGACCACACCACACTTTTTGCCGGCCCCCACGAGACCCTTGAGATCACCCATCGTGCCCACTCCCGTGACACCTTTGCGCTTGGGGCGCTCCGCGCCGCCCGGTGGATCGTCGGCAAACCGGCCCGCTTGTATTCGATGGCCGACGTGTTAGGGATCTGACCATGTCATTCCCGTTGGCCGATCGGATCAAACACCTCCCCCCTTACCTCTTTGCCGAGATTGACCGGCTGAAGGGGGAGCAGATCAAGAAGGGGGTGGATGTCATCGACTTAGGGGTCGGTGATCCCGACCTCACGACACCGCCGCACATCATCAAGGCGCTGCAACAGGCGGCGGAGGACCCGGCGAATCACCGGTACCCCGCCTACACCGGGATGAACAGGTTCCGCGAGGCGGCGGCCCGATTCATGAAAAAGCGGTTTGGCGTCGCGCTCGAACCGCTCGCGGAGGTGTTGACACTGATCGGTTCCAAGGAGGGGATCTCCAACTTTCCCTTGGCCTTTGTGAACCCGGGGGATGTCGTGCTGATCCCCTCCCCCGGCTATCCGCCGTACACGAGCGGAGCCCTGTTTGCCGGCGGCACGCCTTATTATATGCCGCTTCGACGAGAGAACGGTTTTCTCCCGGATCTGAAATCAATTCCGAAGGAGGTCTTGAAGAAGGCGAGGCTCCTGCATATCAACTATCCGAACAACCCGACCGGTGCCGTGGCGCCGAAACAATTCTTTGCGGAGGTCGTCTCGTTTGCGAGGCAGCACGGCCTGATCGTCTCGCACGACGCCGCCTACTCCGAACAGTACGATACAGAACCGCCCCCCTCCTTTCTGGAGACGGAAGGGGCGAGGGAGGTCGGGATCGAATTCCACTCCCTCTCCAAGACCTACAACATGACCGGCTGGCGGATCGGGTGGGCCTGCGGCAACCGCGACCTGATCGCCGGATTGGGGAAGATCAAGACCAACGTCGACTCCGGCGCCTTTCAGGCGGTCCAGTGGGCCGGGATCGCCGCGCTGGATGGCGACTCGCGATGTACGGAAAAGATTCGCGAGACGTACCGCCAGCGCCGGGATCTGATGGTCACCGGTCTAAAAAAATTAGGATGGGACATTGCCTCCGCCGCCGCGACGTTTTATCTGTGGGCAGCTGTCCCGAAGGGGCGCGATTCCAAAACATTCACCATGAAGGTCCTGGAAGAGACCGGGATAGTCATGACTCCCGGAAACGGATTTGGCGATGCCGGCGAGGGGTTCGTCCGGTTCTCGTTGACACGGGACGAAAAGCGGCTGAAAGAGGCACTGGAAAGGTTAAAGGGATTAAAGATAT
>CAYYFU010000137.1:0-3038 GCA_964471095.1 uncultured Pseudomonadota bacterium | reverse complement strand
AACCGCCTATCTCGGAGTCGGTTCCAACCTCGGAGATCGGAAGGGATATATTGTGGAAGCAATCCTTCGGATGACCCAACGGGGGATTCGAGTGGCCCGTGCCTCCCGGCTCTCTCGAACCGACCCGATTTGCCGTCCGGGGGAAACAGCACCGCAGTATCTGAATGGGGTGCTGGAGATCGAGACCGATCTCGCGCCGGACCAACTACTCACTAAACTGGAATCGGTCGAACGGGAGTTGGGGAGGGACAAGAAGGGGGACTGGGCCCCGCGGACGATCGATCTCGACATCCTGTTTTACGGCGATCAGGTCTATGAATCAAAAAGGTTGAAAATTCCCCACCCGGAGATAGAACGGCGCCGGTTTGTCTTGGAACCGATGGCAGAGCTGAATCCGGGGTGGGTGCATCCGATTTTGAAAAAGACGATGGGGGAGCTATGCAATTCTTTATCGACACCGCCGACGTAAAAGAAATCCGCGACTGCTGGGAGATGGGGCTGATTGACGGGGTCACCACCAACCCGACGCTCGCCGCCAAGGCCGGACGCAAATATGACGACATCCTCCACGACATCGCCAAGATCGTGGACGTTCCGATCAGCGCCGAGACGATCTTGCTCGACTTCGACGGGATGATGAGGGAGGCGCACCATTTTGCCAAGATCCACAAGAACATCGTCATCAAAATCCCGATGACGCTCGTCGGGATGCGGGCGGTCAAGCAGTGCACCGCCGAGGGGATCAAGACCAACGTCACCGTCACCTTCACCGCCAATCAGGCGTTGCTCGCCGCCAAGGCCGGGGCAACCTACGTCTCCCCATTCGTGGGGCGGTTGGACGACATCTCTGAGGAAGGAATGGAGGTGATCCGGCAGATCCGGCAGATTTACGACAACTACGAATTCAAGACAAAGATTTTGGTCGCCTCGGTTCGGAACCCGATCCACGTCCGGGACGCCGCACTGATCGGCGCCGACGTGGCGACGATCCCTTACGCGGTGATTCAGCAGTTGGCAAAACACCCTTTGACCGACATTGGAATCGATAAGTTTCTGAAAGACTGGGAGAAGATTCCGAAATAACCAGGTTATTTCTTCAAATCGCGCAGCACCTCTTTGGCAACCGTTATCAGACCGTCCATCACCCCTTCTCCTTTGGTTGCCACTGTTTCCACATGGGGAACAGTCCGTCTCTCCAGGAGTCCGACAATATCCCGAGCCGGAGCGGCATTTTTAAGGTCCCGCTTGTTCAGCTGGATCACCAGAGGGATCGTGGAGAAATCAGCACCATTCCCTCGCAGGATTTTTTCGAGTTCCCTCCAGCTGCGCAGATTCTCTTCAAGCCTCTCAACCTGGGAATCGGCGACAAAAACAACGCCGTCAACGCCAGTTAAAATCATCGTCTGGCTCGCCTCAAATTGAGATTGACCGGGCACCGAGTAAAGATGGATCCGGAGATCGAACCCCTGGACCTGACCCAACGTCAAGGGGAGGAAATCAAAGAACAGGGTCCGATCGGCCCCTTCCGTCAGACTGATCATCCCGTTTTTCTTCCCCTTGGAAACCTGGGAAAAGACCTGCCGGAGGGTCGTTGATTTTCCGGAAAAGGGGGGGCCGAAATAAACGATCTTGCAACTGATCTCTTTGGTCTGCGGATTGATAAATGACATGCGCAGAGTGTATTAACTCCCCCTCCTGATTTCAACTGAAGACTTTCCCCCTCTTAAGATAAGAGGGGGCCCCCTGTGCTCTAAAAGGGCCTCCTCTTGGGTGTAAGAGGAGGAAGATCTTTTCACACAATCAATGAAGGAGGAGTTATCAAAAGTCACGCCGGAGGCTCAAGGCCCGGGCGAGGGTCTGGGGGTCACTGTACTCCAGGGTTCCCCCGACCGGGATTCCGGAGGCGATCCGTGAAATCTTGATACCGAGCGGGGCAAGAAACTGCTTGAGATAGAGGGCGGTTGCCTCCCCTTCCGCATTCGGATTCGTCGCCAGAATGATTTCCCGGAAGCGCCCCTCCCGAATCCTTTGGGTCAAACGGTCCAACTTGATCTGTTCCGGACCCACCCCCTCCAAGGGGGAAATGACCCCGTGCAGGAGATAATAAAGGCCGTCGTACTCACCGGTCTTCTCCATCGCCATCAGATCGACCAGCCCCTCGACGATACAGAGGGTCTTGCCGTTGCGTCGTTCATCACGACAGATCGGACAAAGTTCTTCCTCCGTCAGATTTTGACAGAGCCGGCAGAAATGGACCTTTTCCTTGACCGCCACAAGCGAGCCGGCCAGTTCCTGGGCAATTCCCTTGTCATCTTTCACCAAAAAGAGGGCCAGGCGGGTGGATGATTTTTCTCCCATCCCGGGCAACGCCTTTAAGGCGCGAATCAAACGCTCCAAAGGGCCAGGTCGGATCATGGACTCGTCTTCAGAGAGCGCGGCTTGAAGATGGAAACCGCCTCTTCAACCAGATCCCGGGGCACCTCGGGACGAACCGCCTCTTCCTTTAACTGGATCTGCATCTTTTTCCCAAAATAGCTTGATGCGATCTCCTCCAGTTGGCTCTGTCTCTCCCGCTCCTTCATCATTTCCCAGTGGATCGACCGGGACGCAAAGGAGAGGGTCAGGAGGTGATCCTTGAGTTCGACACCCACCGTATGTCCGAGGATCGAACCCAGCTGTGGCTTCTTCGTTTGCAAGATCTGGAGCAGATCCTTCCACCCCTTGGCGGCAACGGGGGTTGCAGCCCCCAGACTGAGATTCCGTTGGGTCTCGGTCTTCGGTTCCGACAATTTTCCCAAGATCGACTCGAGGGATTCCAGTTCCGGATAATGGGTGAGCCTCAACAGGAGCACATCCAAGAGGATCACCGGCTGGGGAGAGCGTAACAACTCGGTCACGCCTTGCTGGAGCATCCGGAAGATCTTGTCGAGGGCGCTTTCCGAGACCGTGATCGCCATCTCCCGGAAACGGGCAATTTCATCGGGGGTTGCCTCAAAATGGGAAGGATCCTCCGTCACCCGCGCCACCAGCAAATTCCG
>CAYYFU010000136.1:254-4943 GCA_964471095.1 uncultured Pseudomonadota bacterium | reverse complement strand
CGATGATCCCGATCACACCGAACAGGATTCCTGAGATCAGATATTTTTTCATGGTTCCCCCTTCAAAATGTAGGGGCAGAACTTAAAATAACCTATTCGATGAAGTCAAGCTCAGCATACTAGTGGGAAATGGGGGACGTTGTTAACTGAGTTAACTAATCTTCCGCCCGCGACTCAAGAGGAGCGAAATAGCCGAGGTTGAAACTCCGAGGTGACGGGCGGCGGTCGCCAGAAATTCACGAACGGCCCGTATATCGGTCTTCACGGAGGCCTCCAAGACCATTTGTCGGGCCTTGGCTTCCTCCCCGATGGCCAGGAGACGCCGGACCCCCTCAATCAACCGATAGGCCTCGGTTCCCCCCCGGCGCATCGCGATGAGATGCCTGGCGCCCCGTTCGAGCAACTCCCGACTCGTCAGGGCCCACCTCCCGATCGGCCGGCGGGTCATCCATGCCAGGATGCAGAGGCCGAAAAGACCACTGATCGCCCCCGCCGCAGGCACCGGTCCCATCTGTTGGGCAAATGGCTTGCGCCCCCCTCCCGTATCGGACACCCCTCCCCCTTCACCCTGAAAAAATGGGGGCTCCAGCAGACGGAGGACGGCATCAACGGGTCGAATAGAGACTGTCATGGTTCAACCGGCCTATCGGCCGGCGCCGAGAAAGGTTGCGACCTTCTTGGGGTTACAAACTAGGAATAAATGAATTCCTTCACCTTCTGCGGATCTTGAGTCCAGTCCGGTTCGACCCGGACGAACAGCTCCAGAAAGACCTTTTGCCCCAGACGCTCCTCCAGCTCCTGTCGGGCCAAGGTCCCGATTTTTTTGATCATTTCCCCCCCCTTGCCGATCACGATCCCCTTCTGTGACTCCTTCTCGACGATGATCGAGGCGCGAATCCGGACGATCGGTTTTGGGTCCCCCTCCTTCGGTTCCTCGTATTGCTCGATTTCCACGGCGAGGGAGTAAGGGATTTCTTGCCGAAGCAGGGTAAAGGCCTTTTCACGAACCGTCTCCGACGCCAAAAACCGGTCATTGAGATCCGAAATTTGATCCTCGGGATAATAAGCGGGTCCTTCCGGGAGGCGCTGCAGGATCTCCTGGATCAACCCCTCGACCCCTCGACCCCGGCTCGCAACGACCGGCAAGATGACGGCCGGCTGAAACTGCTGCTCGTACATCGCGATCATCGGGAGCAAACGGTCTTGTCCGACCGTATCGGCCTTGTTGATGACCAGGAGGTGCGGTTTCCGCCGGGCACGAATCAGCTCAACAATGTTTCGGTCATCACTCAAAATTCTGTCGCCGGGCTCAACCACCAGCAGAATCAGGTCGGCCGCTTCCAGGGAGGTACGGGCCACCTCTACCATATATTCATTCAGGCTTTTATGGGGACGATGAATCCCCGGCATGTCCAGAAAGAGGATCTGTCCTTCCGAAGAGGATCGGATCCCGAGGATCCGATGCCGGGTGGTCTGCGGTTTATCGGTCACCGCGGCCAGTTTCTCACCGATCAGGGCATTTAAGAGGGTTGATTTGCCGACATTGGGCCTTCCAACGATTGCGACATATCCCGACTTAAACCCCTTCACCCATTCACCAATTGTTCTAACGCCTGTTGGGCCGCGACCTGTTCCGCTTCCTTTTTGCTTCTCCCCAACCCTTTCCCCATCAGCCGGTCACGAACATACAGTTCGATTTCAAAGGTCTTGCTGTGATCCGGACCGATCTCCGCCACCAATTTGTAACGAGGGATCGAGTGAAACAACGCCTGGGTTCGTTCCTGAAGCTCGGTCTTGAAATCTTGATAAAATTCCTGGAGCGGCCCCTTGTCCAGGAGGAGGTGATACTGCTTTCGAATGACGGCGGTCACCTTCTTGAATCCCCCGTCCAGGTAGACCGCCCCCAACAGCGCCTCGAAGGCATCCGCCAACAGGGAATTTTTCTCCCGGCCGCTCGTCTGCTCTTCCCCTTTGCCCAGGAATAAAAATTCGCCAAGCCGCAACTGTCGGGCCAAGGTGGCAAGCTGTTTTTCATTCACAATCGCGGCCCGCAGTTTGGACAGCTGACCTTCGGTGAAGTCGGGGTGACGCTCCATGAGAAACTCGCTGATCACCAGTTCGAGAACGGCATCCCCCAAAAACTCCAACCGTTCATTGTGGCGGTCGGGGGAGAGCCGTTTTTCATTCACATAAGAACGATGGGTAATCGCCCGCTGGAGGGTTTCCTTCTTCTTAAAAAAATAACCGAGGTCCTTTTCGAGTGATGTGAGCCGCTTTTTCTCCTCGGAGGTCGACTTCCGGAAAAACATCAGATCCCCTTCTCAATCCAGCCGCCACCCAGCAGTTCATCCCCGCGGTAAAAAACTGCCGCCTGTCCCGGGGTAATCGCCCCGGCCGGCTCGCGAAAATCAACCCGGACGGCATCGTTATTGAGCAGCGTCAGGGTAGAGGGAATCCCGCTATTCCGATAGCGGATCCGGGTCTCGACCTCCATCCCGGGAAGGACTTGGCCATTCAGCACCCACCGGACTTTTTGCACCACCACCCCATTTTTGCTTAATGATTCCCGGGGGCCCAACACCACCTTGTTTTCCGCAGCACGAATCTCCGTCACATAGAGCCGTTCTCCTCCGGCCACGCCGACGCCCCGTCGCTGTCCGATCGTAAAGGCATGGATCCCTTCATGTTCTCCCAGCACCGCTCCCTTTTCGTCAACGATCACCCCGGGCTTTCCCCGATAAGCCGGCAGCTTGGACTCGATGAAGTCCGCATAATGACCGCTGGTCACAAAACAGATCTCTTGACTCTCCGGTTTTTCGGCGGTCTTCAGTCCCGCCCGTCGCGCCAACTCGCGCACCTCTTCCTTGGTGGACCGTCCGATCGGAAAGAGCAGGTGCTCCAATTGGGTCTGGGAAAGGCCAAACAGAAAATAGGACTGATCCTTGTCCGGATCCTTGGCGCGCACCAGGTGATACCGACCGTTGGTATCCCGAACCTTCTGGACGTAATGACCGGTGGCAAGATAGTAGGCCCCTAATTGCCGGGCCTTTTCCAATAACGCATCAAACTTGAGTCGGTCGTTGCACTGAACGCAGGGGTTGGGCGTCCTCCCCTCGCTGTATTCCTTGGCAAAATACTCGATCACATTTTCCCGAAATTCCTCCTTCAAATTGAGAGGATAAAATGGGATATCCAGTTGCTGACAGACAGACCGGGCGTCCTGGATGTCACGGGCCGCACAGCAGGTTTGGGGCCGAGCACTCTCGTGCGGGTCGCTCTCATGGGTCTTCATGGAAACACCGATCACCTCTTTCCCTTGCTCCTTAAGAAGGAGCGCGGCGACGCAGGAATCGACACCTCCACTCATCGCCACCACCACCAGGTTTTTGTTTAAAATCGTCATGAGCCCTCACGCAACCGACTAACAATCTTGCGCAATCGCTGACCGGTCTGGTCAATCTCCTGTTCCGTTGTCCGGCGTCCGAGGGAAAACCGAACCGCCCCTCGCGCTTCTCGGGGAGAAAAACCGATCGCCAGCAACACATGAGACGGCTCGATCGTCCCGGAAGCGCAGGCCGACCCGCTGGAGCAGGCGACCCCCTCGCGATCCAGCGCGACCAGGACCGTCTCGCTGTCGATCCCTTCAAATCCGACATTCAGGGTGTTGGGCAGGCGGTGATCCGGATCCCCATGAATCCGCGATCCCGGTATGTCCAAGACCCCCTGCTGGAGACGGTCCCGAAGCACCTGTTCCCGCCTTCCTTCCGTCTCAAGCTCCCTATAGGATTTTTCCAGCGCCGCCGCAAGCCCGATGATACCGGGAAGATTTTCGGTTCCGCCGCGCCGCCCCATCTCCTGACTTCCCCCTGCAATCAGAGGGGCCAGTTTCGAACCGTTCCGAACAAACAGGCCGCCGACCCCTTTCGGGCCGTAAAATTTGTGGGAGGAAAAGGAAAGGAGGTCCACCGGCAGGAGTTTTAGATCCAGCGGCAGTTTGCCCGCCGCCTGCACCCCATCACAGAAAAAGGGAACTTTCGCCTCGCGGGCGATCCGGCCGATCGCGGCAACCGGATAAATGTTCCCAATCTCGTTGTTGGCGAACATCACAGCGATCAGTCCCGTATCGGGACGGATCGCCCGACGTACCTCCTCGGGTTCAATCCGCCCCATCCCGTCCACCGGGAGCCAGCTCACCTCGATCTCGCCGGCCGATTCCATTCTATTCAGCGGACCGAGAACGCAATGATGCTCAACGGATGAAGCGATAACATGGGACTTGCCGGAACGATTTTGCAACAGGCCGACGATGGCTAAATTCGCCGCCTCGGTCCCGCCGCTGGTAAAGACGATTTCATCCGTCGAAACGTTGAAAATCCGGGCAACGTTAGTGCGGGCATCATCCAAGCCCTTCCGGGCCGTCTGCCCCGCCCAGTGGATAGAGGAAGGGTTGCCGAAGGTTTCCGCAAGATACGGCGCCATCGCCTCCCGCGCCTCCGGGCAAACGGGGGTGGTGGCGTTGTGGTCGAGGTAGATGCGGTTCACGACTGGAGGATTAGGGGAAGCGGGGCGAGGCGTCAAGGGAGGGAAAAAACGATTACGGTTGAAAGGGCTTCAGGGCGAGGCCGGGAATAAACCGGAAATGCCGCACGTTTCCTGTGATCAGGGTCGCCCGATGGAGCAGCGCCGTCG
>CAYYFU010000136.1:0-239 GCA_964471095.1 uncultured Pseudomonadota bacterium | reverse complement strand
CAATCAGGGCGTCAACAACCCTTAACCCGTGAGTCATCGAATATTCCGTGACGAGGTGTATCGCCTTTTCGGAACTGGAGGTCCGTGGATGAAGGATACGACTGATGTTTTCCGCTACAAACGACTGGACATTCAAGGATTCATCCCGGTTGCGGCAACCCTGAAGAAGCTCCATGAGCGTGAGCGAAGAGATCCAGCGCCGGTCCGGCTCAACGCCCTGCAGGAGGGCCTTGGCGCGG
>CAYYFU010000135.1:0-4973 GCA_964471095.1 uncultured Pseudomonadota bacterium | reverse complement strand
GCTCGAACGCGCTCCAGTCGTTGGGGTTGAGCAGGACCCGGAGGTAGGCGAGAACATCTTTGACCTCCATCCGGTCATAAAATCGAACTCCGCCAAAAATCGTGTAGGGGATCCCGTTGGAACGGAGCTCCTCCTCCAAGACGCGCGACTGGGCATTGGTCCGATAAAACAGGGCAAACTCATTGAGGCGATACCCTTCCCGATTCAACCGTTGGACCTCCGAGACCACAAACCGCGCCTCCTGCTTTTCATCCCGGGCGGTATAGACAACCCCTTTTGCCCCGGCCGAGTTTTCGGTCCAAAGCGTCTTTCCCTTCCGCTCAAAGTTGTGAGCTACAACCTCCGACGCGAGGCCCAAAATGTTCTGTGTGGAGCGATAATTCTGCTCCAGCCGAATCACCCGGGTGCCGGGAAAGTCCTGTTCGAACGAGAGGATGTTGTTGAGATCGGCCCCTCTCCATTGATAAATTGCCTGATCGTCGTCCCCGACCACGCAGAGATTATTGTGTTTCTCCGCGAGCAACCGAATCAACCGGTATTGAACCGCGTTCGTGTCCTGATATTCATCCACAAGGAGATAGCGGAACAGGTCCTGGTAATGTTTCAAAACAGACGAGTTTTCTTCCCAAAGCCGGACGACATTGAGGAGCAGGTCCCCAAAATCCATCGCGTTGTTGGAAAAAAGTTTCTTTTGATACAGTTCGTAGACCGCGGCCACCTTCTGTTCAAAAAAATCGGTCGCCCGATCCAGGAACTGCCGGGGATCGAGAAAATGATTTTTTGCCCCGTCGATCCGGGAGAGGACCGCCCGTGGATGAAAGGCCCGATCGGCGAGTCCCAGTTCTTCCAGACAACTCTTGACCAGCGTCAACTGATCGGCATCGTCGTAGATGACAAAATCGCGCGTGTACCCCAAGCGGAACCCCTCTTTTCTGAGGATCCGCATGCCGGTGGAATGAAAGGTAGAAATCCAGACATCTGCCGACTTGCCCAACAACGCGGCCACGCGATTGCGCATCTCCTCCGCCGCCTTGTTGGTGAAGGTGACGGCGAGGATGTTCCAGGGCGGCACCTTTTTCTCCTGAATGAGATAGGCAATCCGATGGGTAATCACGCGGGTCTTGCCGGACCCGGCCCCGGCGAGGATCAGGAGCGGTCCCTCGGTATGCCGGACCGCCTCGAGTTGTTGGGGGTTGAGATTCATTCCGTTTCGCGCTAGATGAGGACTATAGGAGAAATTATGCCAATTCAACAGATTACCCCCGATGCCGCCAAAAAAATCCTCGATGAAGACCCGAAGGCGGTTTATCTCGATGTCCGTTCGATCCCGGAGTTTGAACAGGGGCATGCGTCCCGGGCGGTCAATATCCCGCTGATGCATTTCACGAACGGGCAGATGGTCCCGAACCCGGAGTTCCCCAAGGTGGCCGAGGCGGTTCTCGATAAAGAGACCACCTACGTTGTGGGGTGCAAGATGGGAGGGCGGTCGCAGAAGGCGTGCGAGATCCTCCAGCGGATCGGCTTCAAGAAGATTCACAATATCTATGGCGGGTTCGGCGGCGCCCCGGACCAAAAGGGGTGGAAGGACTTGGGACTCCCGACTTCAATGGAAAACGGCGAGGGGGTCAGCTACGAGTCACTCGCCGCGAAGGCGAGGTAATGACCCCCTTTTGGTGGAAATTTGCCCTGTTCGGCATCCTCGGGATCTTCGGTGAGGTGGTCTTTACCGGGCTCGTTGACATCTTTAAAAACCGGCGGCTCCGGCTCTACGGGTTTAGTTTCCTCTGGATGTTCCCGATCTACGGGCTGTTGGCCTTTGTTTTTCCTCCGGTTCACAGTTGGGTCGTCAGTCTTCCCTGGTTGGCGAGGGGACTGATCTACATGACGGGCATTTATCTCGTGGAATTGATCACCGGATCTGTTTTGACCGCGCTGACCGGCGCCCCCATCTGGCAATATACGGATCGCTTTAACTACAAGGGACAAATCACCCTGCTCTACGCCCCGATCTG
Organism: uncultured Pseudomonadota bacterium; assembly: GCA_964471095.1. Taxonomy (GTDB): domain Bacteria; phylum UBA10199; class UBA10199; order JACPAL01; family JACPAL01; genus CAYYFU01. Next base: position 2,961 of record CAYYFU010000135.1, on the reverse strand, counting down.
GTTTGGGGTCGGGTTGCTCGTCGAGAGATACTCTCCGTGGGTCGAAAAGATCAGCAGGTTCCTGGCAACTCCATAGCAAAATAACACGAAACTAATCCTGCTTCCTGCCGATCCTCTTTTCGGATATGGCCCCACCCAGTTTTCCACCCTTGTTGGATACCGGCCGCCCCCAGGATCCGGTCCTGGAGGAGCTGGAGTTTGATGCCGACGGCATTGATCAAAGGGCGAAAACACTGACCCGCCGCTACTGGGGCCGGGAACGAAACTCCTATTGGAACGCCGACCGGATCCGGCTGGATAACCGGCTGGGGAAAATCCGCGACGAAACCGCCGGCTTCTTTCCGAGCGGCATGCCGCCGGATGTCACTGAGTCCCTCAGCCGGATTGAGTTCCGCGCCTTGCGCTTCTATTCCGAGATCGGCTGGGATGATATCGCCCACCGCCGGACCCAGACCTTTCTCCGGAACTATCCGAACAGTTCTCTCTGGGAGGAGGCGCGGCAACGCTTCCTGTCAAGAAAGGCCCGAGACCCGATCCAGGCTTTTTTCCATACCACCCTCCTGGAATCTGCCGAGACACCGCTTTGGCTCTCAACGATCGGCTCGGCCCTCGGATGCTTTATCTATTTCCTGGCCAGCGGCCGCCGTGCCTCGCAACTGACCTACCGAAATCCATCGCTCCTGGCCGTCTCATTTCTCGGTTCGCTGATCTCCTCACTCGCCTACGCCATCCGGCCTCCGGCATGGGGGGGACGCACCTGGCGGGCCGCCTATCACCAAACCCTCTATGGGGAGAAGGGGGACCTCAGCCACGCCCTGAAACGATTGGTTTTCAAGACCGCCGCCACCTCCTTTGCGGTCGGCCTCTTCTCCAAACAGGCGGTCGCCCCCCTCTCCTGGTGCTACCGGAGCGGCGGGATGCTCCTGAAAAGAAGGCGGGTGGGCGGTTCACTCGGCATGGATCCATCCCTCGATGAATCCCAGCCCTGGACCCTCGCGACCGACACATTCCTTCAAGGGGTACAGTTCCACACCCGCTCCCTGGGGGAAACCGTGGTCGAGGCAACCCGGTCAAGCCGCGGATTTGGCAGGTCGCTTTCCCAGGCCGATCCTTGGCTGAGGATGAGAGGCTGGTTCCTGGCCCCCTCTCCCGGTGATCTCCTCAGGATTATCCGGATCGGCGGTCTGGTGGGGGGGGCCTTCAACCTTTTTGATTTCCTGATGCCCGACGGTTTCGGGGATGATTCGGCCGTTTACCAGTCGGTCCGGATGGTCGGAGGGGCGCTGATGACCCTTTGCCTGGTGGAACTCACCGCAACGACCATGGGGCTGCTCCGCCCCGGGGCCTATCTCAATGCGGTGGCAGAGACGGCCAATGACCTGGTCAATCAGCTCCAGACCACCAAGCCGGAGGACTACAACTTCTTCCGGACCGCCGCCGCGATCCTCCGAACCGCCTTCTACAAAAAGGCGCTCGATGTCGGCTCCAACTTTGCCGTGGCCCGCCGCCTGGCGGATGCCTCACTCAGGACCCCGGGCAGCATCCCCGATCCGGCTCAATTCGCCGGCGGCTGGTTTAACCAACGGCTGACCGATCAGTTTTTCGCGATTACCAAACAGCAGGGGTACTGGACCCGTTTTCTGATCGCCCTCGAGGCGACGCCGATCACCGCGGCCCTCTCGCTCTTCCCCTATACCCTGGAGGGGCTGGCGGCCGGCGTCAATCCGACCAATTATACGTTGGCCCGGATCGAGCAGTTAATCTGGCCCTCAACCCTGATGCAGTTTGTCACCGCCGGGGTCGGCAATTACACCCGGATCGGATCGATTCTGGCCAACAAGTACCTGCTGTTTCCGATCTTTGGTCAGGCAAGCTATGTCTGTCATCCCCGCTATGCCGGTGAGCCGCGCGGAATGAAAAATTTCATCGATGACCTCAAGGCGGCGGGTAACGACCCCGAGCGGAGGGATGCCGTCATCCGCCGGCATCTGGTAAAAAACTTCGGACATAGCGAGGGGGGGCTGTTCAATCACAACGGGACGTTTGGCTACGACCAGTTTTCCGGCTACCTGCGCGCCAGCCGCTACACCCTGACCGATGACGGCCAGCCGTTGGGAGCCGCCCTGAATGCGATCCTCAGACCGTTCGGCATCTCGCTCACTTCGCTTGCCGATACCTTGTTCACCCCCGATCAGAAGTCGTACCGGTCCCTGTACCAAACAGTCACTCACCCGGACCCCGACACTGCCAGCGAACGGGACGCGCAACTGGTTGTCGAGGCGCTGGATCAATATCTCCGACGACACCCCCCTCCGAGGGTCAGACCAAAACCGGGTGATGTCAAGGGATGGGAGGATTGGACATTGGCCAGAAGCCTCGCCATTCTCGCCGCCCTCTCGGCCCCTGGAACCCCCTTGGAACGCCTCCGGGAAAATCCCCGCATGAAAGAGCTGGAAGGCGAGAGCTATCGGTACCTGGCGGGCACGGTGCGGTTGGATTCCCGGGGGCAGTTGCAAACCGCGCTCCGTCGTCTCACCCATGAAGCGGTCGCCAATTTTGAAGGACGCCGGGCCTATGCGACAATTTCACGAGACAATCGTCGGCCGGCAAATTGATTATTCCACCGTTACACTCTTGGCGAGATTACGAGGCTGGTCAACGTCAGTGCCCTTATGATCCGCGATATGGTAGGCAAAGAGTTGCAACGGCACGGAGAGCAGGATTGGGTTGATATACCAAGGGGCCTTGGGGATATAGAGGACCTCCGGGCATTTGTTGGCGATCATCTTATCCCCCTGGGTCGCCAACGCAATCACCTGGGCCCCCCGCGCCACCACCTCTTCGATATTCGAAACCATCTTTCCATAGGTCTTATCCTGGGGGGTTAAGGCAACGACCGGCATCCCATGATCGATCAGGGCAATCGGCCCATGCTTCATCTCTCCGGCCGAGTGTCCCTCG
>CAYYFU010000134.1:3459-4980 GCA_964471095.1 uncultured Pseudomonadota bacterium | reverse complement strand
GGGGATCCTGTATAATGAACATCGTGGAGGGGGAGTTATCTTTTTGGTGCGGACATTCTTTTGCGGAGTTCCAGATTTCGCTTCAGCGCAATGACCAGTGAGCGGGCCCGATTCGCCCAGAGGTTTTTCCCCTCCGGATCCATCAGGATCGCATTCCGAAAATCCTCCGCCGCCTTTCGGAAGTTTTTATGGCGGAGATAGATCTCGCCGCGGTTAACAAAGGGACAGACATCCTTCGGATTGAGTCGGGAGGCCCGGGTATACTCCACCGCCGCTTCCACATACCGTCCTGTCTTCTGATAAACGCCCCCCAAGGCGGTGTGATAATACGGGTTCACATTATCGATCGCCACGAGCGCCTCAAAGATCTTTTGGGCCTCTTGATAACGACCGTACCGGTACTTGAAATAACCGACCTCGGCCAATCGGATCATCTTTTTTCGGGGGAAACGGATCAGATCCGCGACAGAAATCCGGTTTTGCGCAAACTTGTAGAAAATTTCGGCGAGAAACTTCTTCCGTTCCGGGGTGGGGTCGAGGACCTTCCCCTTCTCTTCCTCCGGAAAAGGGGCCCTGCGGTCATCGATCGGCATCGGTGTTATTGTCCCCGACCAATGTAGTTGATCAACTGTGATTCGTAACTCTGGATGTTATCAAGGACGGAGCGGGCGACGTTCTGAACCTGATCGATCTGCGCTCGCAAACTCTGGATCGTCTGCATCGCGATCGAATTGAAACTCTGGCCGCGGGACATTTCGGCATTCGCCCGGGCAATCTGGGCCGTGGAAGCGCCGTCAAAGACCATCTTCTGGACCATCTGCTGCTGGTCATCCATCCCCTGTTTGTAGACCCCCATCGCCTTGACCAGTTTTTGTCCGTACAGGTCGGTGTAATAGTAGGCGATCGCCATCATGATTGATTCCGGATCCTTGAGGCTTGCCAGGATCCGCATATACTTCGCTTCGTTCTCTTCCTTCTTTTCATTCACTTCCATCGTGAACATCTGGTCCCAGATATCCGCGGTCGTAAAATCATCCGCTCCCCCTCCTGCCTCATTCGGATGTGCCCGCAGATACTCCTGAACATACTTCTCGGCATCCCGGAGCAGGTCTCTGGCCCCTCCCCCGGTCCCATCCTCGCTCTGAACCCCGACCAGCTGCGGGACCTCATGGGCCATTTCCCGATACAGCGCCTCCAGTCTCCGCTCCTCTTCCTCGGTCAGGGGGGAGAATCTTTCAATCTCGTCTCCCTGCTCTTCCCAACCGGGGATTTCCGCTGATAGCGTCTTGATTCTCTCCCCTTTGAAAGAAAGGTGGTTCAGTTTGACACCGGCATCCCGAAAATACTGCAACAACAGTTGCCGATTCTCCAAAACGGTCTTGGGGACGTCCTTCAGCAGCTCCGGATTGATCCCCGGCAATTGCTCCCGCCAGGGGATCTCCGTAATCTGATTCTGCAGCACCGGTGTCGTTTCTATCGCCATGTCAGTTTACTTTTTCCCCTTCCCTTTTCCTTTTTCCT
>CAYYFU010000134.1:1342-3449 GCA_964471095.1 uncultured Pseudomonadota bacterium | reverse complement strand
GTTTGACTTGATCTTTCAACATCCGGGCCCGGTTCGCCCACCGGTCCTTCCCCGACTCATCGAGTGAAACTGCCTTGTCAAAATCCTGGGCGGCGAGCGGGGTCAACCCCATCTTCAGATAACACTCCCCTCGATTGGTGACAGCAACCGTGTCTTTGGCGTTCAGATCGGAGGCGATGGAGTATTCCAAAATCGCCTCGGGGTATCTCTCCTGCCGCTGATAACAGGCACCGAGGATCTGATGATAATAATAATTTTCCGGGTCGATCACCGTCAGGCCTTTAAAAATCTTTTCCGCACGGGGATAGGCCCCGGATTTGAACTGCTCAAAACCGATCTCGGCGATCTGACGAAGATTTTCCGGAGGAAGGGAAAAAAGATTGATCCAGGAGAGATCCCCCTTCAAAAGCTCGTTGGCGTTTTTTTCGGCCTCTTTATATTTTTCCGGGGGGAGTTTCTTGAGGGTCGCCTCCAACTCCTGGTAGAGGGGAACCAGGTCGTCAGCCGGTTTTCCGCCACCCTTTTCTGGGCTCTTTTTGGCCACTAGGCTCACCTCGTCACCTCCAAGCTAGCATTTTTCCCGAATAATGACAACAATTTACAATCGTTATGTCGGGTCCCGCCTCGGGTTCCGCCCACTCCGTGCGTACCCGCTATACTACACGCGGGCACACCCGTCGTGGGCGCCCGACCCGAGTCACCCGATATCGAAATAGTTAAACTTAGCTGGTAAACTTGGCCAGTTGACGCCATTGGTTCCCCTGGATGTCAAGGATCGCCTTGGCGACATTTTGCGCCTCTTCCAACGAGGTCATCGCATCCCGCAACAGATTCGTCGCGGTGACCCGGATACTCGCAATCTGGTTCGCCTTCATGTTGGCAAGCGCCATGTTGGAGGAAAACTTCGGGTCCTCGACATTCGCCCCGTCGAGCGCCGCCATCACCCCCTCCTGTGACTTGTCGAGCGCCTGCAGGGCTTTTACCACTTTATACGCCACGTCGGTGGTCGGCTTGACCATCTGATGCGCAACCAGGATGAAGGCGAGATCGACAAACCGGTAATCTCCCGATTGCAGCCGGGCCATCACATATTCCAAAAGTTTTTTGGTCTTCTGATGATTTCGCTTGGCCTCACCACTCGACTGGATCACTGCCATGTTGGTGCCGGTGATATTCAACATCTCGTTCGTCGGCGACACCGCGTGTGTCCCAACCGAGCCACGCTCCTCGACATAATCCGAGCCCCCCGCCTCATACGGGTTCACCTCATCCCCTTCCCCCCCGCCCGAACGGATCCCGACCAAACCACCGGAAGAAGCGGCGGGACGGTCCTCCGAGAGAGACGCCACGGTCCCCCCAGAGGAAGCCGTCCCTGATTCCCCCGAACCTTCCGCTTCAAAACCTTCCGGCGCCAGCTCCGCCTCAATCCCTTCCCCTTCAATCATCCGGATCGACCGCTCCGCCTGGAGGATCGCGCTCTCGATCACCCGCGGAAATTTTTCAAGGGTCCGGAGCTGGGATTCGAGCGTCACCCTCTGTTTCTGAACCTCAGGATCCGGAGATTCCGTCTTCTTGAGGCGCGCCAGTTCCGACCGGAACTTGACAATCCCTTTCTTGACCTTTTGCAATTCCGGCAACAGTTTTTTCGAAATGACCTCGCGCGCCTTGTTGGGATCCCGCAAATCATTCTCGGAAAACTCCTTGCCCCCCAACTGTTTCAAGATTTTGACCGCCACCTCGGTCGGGAGATGAGCGGAACCGGCCGGGAGTTCCCGAGCCACACGCGCCTCCATCTCGGAGCGGATCGACTGATAACGGGCAAAACCCTGCTCCAACTCCTTTTTGACCTCGACCAGCTCCCTGTTTTTCGGATGTTTACGGATCGTCTCGTTCAATAGGGCCAGAACCTCCTGGGTCGATTGGGAAGGCCCCTTATCCCCGCGCCGCCAATCAACCTTGAGCGCCTGCAGTTTCTCCACTGCCTTGGCGAGCCGCTTTTCGGTCAGCGCAATATGTTCCTTCAACTGTTGATGGTCCTGCGGGGTCAGTTTCTGCACCGGGACATCGGCCCAATAGTGCCACGGCGAGACGCCGACCATTGAGGCAA
>CAYYFU010000134.1:0-1332 GCA_964471095.1 uncultured Pseudomonadota bacterium | reverse complement strand
GGCCCAATCGGCCATGAGGTTCGCCGCCTCCAGGCCGACGTAACGGCTTTCCGGCGTCTCATTTCTCTTGCGCTCTTTGACCGCCTCGTCCGTGGTCGACCGGGTCGGCGCCGTGGCCCCGACCGAGACTGTATGATTGACTGTTGCCATTTATCCTCTAAATCCCCCCATCCCCCCTTTTGCAAAGGGGGGCGAGGGGGGATTTTAAACGTTAAACTTCGAGTAACTCCGTTTGTACGAACCGCTGATGTCGAGGAACGACTTTTCGATCGACCCGATCTCTTCCATTGCGGTCATCACGTCACGCAGTTGGCTCACAAACATCTGCCGCGCCACCGCCACACTGTTGATCTGCATGGAGAGCCCCTGCGCCTTATACTGGAAGTCGGACGGCTTGTTCACGTCAAAGGTCATCTCCTGAAACTGCTGGGTCAGTTTGTCACTAAATTCATCGTACTGCTTCATCGCGGAGAGCATCGAGACCGCCGCCCTGCGGAGCGTGTCTTTTGATTTGCGGGAGATCACGATCAGCGCGCTGGTGATCGCGTCGGTGTTCCCCAACGCAATCTGCGCGATCAGGAAGTTGATCAACATCTCCAGCTTCCGGCTCGTCTCGCGGGAATCCTGACTGGCGGAGAGGGTCGCCCCAAAGGAGCCGGCATCAAAAAAGACGTCATTGTAACCGTCACCAAATCCAAACGGCCCACCGACACTGCTAATCCCGACCGTCCCACCACCGAACCCCAACGCCCCCAGCAGACCACCACCCGGTCCGCCGCGGCTGTACTGAACAGAGCCGAAGTCACCGCTCAACGAGCCGGCAAACTGACCGCCGCCGAAGGCGCCCTGCCCTGCCGTCCTCACATAACCCATCATATTGAGGCCGTCACCGACCACCTTTTCGGCCGCTACAAACTTGTTGCCGGTCTCTATAAATCCATCGAGGCCTTCCTTGGGTTTATCCTGATTGGCCGACTGCGCCTTAAGGAGTTCCTGCATCTCCCCCCTGGTAACAGGGTGTTCCACCTCGGCAGGTTCGGCAGTCTTGAAGGCGTTCGGGTCCAGCTCCTCCAGTCTCTCCCTCATATACTGCGTACGAGCGACTCTATCTCCCTCTTTCGCCTTAGTTTGCTCGGTCTGGGCAGTTCCAAACTTTTCTTTTACGGTAGCCAGTTTTGCCTTGGTCGCGTCAATTTTCTCTTGGAGCTCTTTTTTGGTCTTTTTTTCAGCATCACTTGAATCGGGCAGAGCAGCTGCTGCCGTGGTTTGATCAGCGATCCACTGATCGGTCTTGGTAATCCATTCCTGAATCTTGGCATCAGTCAGGGATGG
>CAYYFU010000133.1:2952-4980 GCA_964471095.1 uncultured Pseudomonadota bacterium | reverse complement strand
TGGCGCTGGCGGGGATTGCGGCCGGGGCCGATGGGATCATGGTTGAGGTCCACCCGAGGCCGGAGGAGGCGCTCTCCGACGGCGGCCAGTCGCTCACCTTCAAGCGGTTTGAGGAGTTGATGGAGAGGCTTCGGCCGATCGCCGCGGCGGTAGGCAGGATCTTATAGACAGCCAGTTTGAATTCTTGGGTTGCTAAACCCCTAAACATCGTATATATTGGGATCATGACACCTAGAATTGTAACAGTTCGAGATAACTACAGTTTTTTTATATTTGGACCGAGGGGATCTGGAAAATCGACCCTCTTAAGGGGTGTTTTTCAGCAGAAAAAACCGATCTGGATTGACCTGTTGGACCCCGACGAGGAGGCCTTGTTTCAGACCGATCCGAATGAACTGACCCGCCGCACCTCTCACCTCCCTCCCGGCAGTTGGGTGGTCATTGACGAGGTTCAAAAGGCGCCAAAACTCCTGGACCTGGTGCATAAATTGATTGAAGAAAAAAACCTCTATTTCGCGCTTTCGGGATCCTCGGCCAGAAAGCTAAGGCGCGGAGGGGCGAACCTCCTTGCGGGGCGCGCCTTTGTGCGTCACCTTTACCCTTTCACCAGTTTGGAGCTTGGAAGTCGTTTTAACCTTCAGGAGGTTTTGGAATGGGGTAGCCTGCCAAAAATTTATGATTTTGAACAAAAAGAGGACAAAAAAAGATTCCTTCAGGCCTACGCGAACACCTATCTCAAGGAGGAGATCCAGGCGGAGCAGATTGCAAGAAATCTCCCTGGCTTCCGGAAGTTTCTGGAAGTTGCGGCCCAGATGAACGGCCAGCCGGTCAATTACTCAAATATCGCCAGGGACATTCATACGGATCATTCCGTTGTCAAAAATTACTTCGAGATCCTGAAGGATACCCTGATTGGATTTGAACTGCCGGCCTATGACCTTTCGATCCGCAAGCAACAGCGAAAGGCCCCGAAATTTTACTTCATCGATTGCGGGATCAAGCGGGCCATCGACAAAAGCCTGGATATCCCTCTGCGGGAAAGAACCTACGACTATGGACAGATGTTTGAACATTTTCTGATTCTGGAACTCTTCAAGCTCTGCCAGTATCGGGAAAAGGATGAGTCACTTCATTACCTTCAAACAAAAGATGATGTTGAGGTTGATCTCATCATTAAAAGACCCGGGAAATCCAGTTTGTTTATCGAAATAAAATCAACCAAACAGATCACGGGCGCCGATTTCAGATCCATTCTGGAGATCACCGCGGGACTGCAAGACGCCAAGGCCTTGCTCCTCTCCAACGACCCAAACGAAAAATCGGTGCAACAGGTATCAGCCCTCCCTTGGCAAAAATTTTTACAGCTCTTCCAAGAGGATAAGGTGTAGGGACGTTAAAGAGGCCTAAGGAGCTCGCCCCGGTGATGGGACGGGTGGTTTAGCGCCGGTCCCGGTCAGGGCATTGCGGATCAACATCACCAACATCACGAGTGTCACCGTGCTAAAACCGCCCCCGATGACGGCACCCAGGACCATGTTTATGATCGGGTCCGGTTTTGCCCAGTCCCCGCTAGGATACTCTGACCGAACGCGATCGCCCGGGATGTAGTCACGCGCTGTTCGATAGGCCGACCGACCCATCCAAAGGCTACAACCAATCCCGACAGAGAACGCGAGGAGGGTGATCGCCCAAGGCAACCGGGTCTCCGGTTGCTTCGCCTCTTCCGGCGGTCCTTTTTTCGCCGGCGCCGGGGTCCCTACCCCAGCAAGTAGTAATGGAAATCCGATTGCCATGTTCTGCGGGAGGTTTCGGCAGGCCGCCAAAAAGGTTGCTAACGATTTTGGACGCTTATTTATAGGGGAGGGGCTTCAACGAAAGTCGGTCGTCCAACGCCTCAAACTCGGGGTCCTTGTGGACGAGAATCGCCTCCCTGCTTAAGGCCGTCGCGGCGATCCAGCTGTCTGCAACCGAGAGGGGATAAGTCGCCTTGATCTCCCCGGCCAGGAAAAGAATCGGTTCCTCCTGATC
>CAYYFU010000133.1:1971-2942 GCA_964471095.1 uncultured Pseudomonadota bacterium | reverse complement strand
CGGGAGCATTTTAAGCTCAAGAAAGGCCCGGTGGGCCTCGCCCCGCCCTTCGACCCTCCAGACGAGATAGAAAAGCTCCATGAAACTCATGAAGGAGGCAAAGAGATGCACTCTCTTGGCATCGGCCAGACGAAGGATCTTTTCGACCTGATCCGCCCCTGGCTCGTTATCACGAAATGTCACCAAGGCCGAGGTATCCAGGAGGTATTTGTCCATTCATTTTTCCCGCTGACGATCTTTCCGGCGGTCCTCAAGAAGGGCCCTGGCAAGACCTTTTGATTGGCCGCGAAAACTGGCGATCGGATCCTTGGGAACCGGCAGGAGATAGATCCCTTCAGGTGTCTCCAACCAGACAACCCCGGTTCCAGGGATCAGATGGTACTTTTGTCTCAGTGTGGAGGGGATCGAAATCTGCCCCCGTTCGGTCACCGTTGTCTGCATGATAGAATCTCCTTATACATGATATATAATAATATTACATGATAAAACTATTTTCTGTCAACATACGATTAAAGCCAAAAAAACTAGCAACCTTTCGCAACTGCCACCGAAAACCGGGTTAACATGGCCTTAAACATCTCCCCATTGGGTGGTTTCCCCCTCGCCGCGGTTGCTACCGTTCTTGCCCCTGTCGCCTCCAAATTTGTGAAGATCTGCAGACATGAAACGACAACAGCCTTCCTCCTCGGACAGGCCTTCTTGGTCGGAATTCCAGGCACCATTAACATGACACTTCTTTGGGTGGGGGGCGATCCAGACCAGGTTAAGGACGCTAATTTCGTTCAGGAATCATTTGGTGGTGTAACGATTGTCTGCGTCGGACTCTTTAGCTTATACCCACTGGTTGTTCCACCTACTTATCGGACGCCGGTGGAATTTAAGAGTTGTCTGGGGTTTGCCATTGCGGGGGCCGCACACCTGATCGATGCCGTCCAGGGGGAACTCCGGGACCAACCGAGCCTCCTGAACAC
>CAYYFU010000133.1:548-1961 GCA_964471095.1 uncultured Pseudomonadota bacterium | reverse complement strand
TATGTCATCCCCCGCCGCAGGGTCTAGGGGCGTTCCGCGTTCATGACGAGCCTTCACACAATCTCTCCCTCCCACAATCTCTGGCAAAACTCAGCCCAGGGAAGGACGAGAATGCCGCCGGAGAGCTGCCTCGCTGTTTTCTCCAGACAGACGATCATTGATTTTTTGACAGGCTGATCCTCCATGAGGGCACGCAACCCTTTCGCCGCGTGACCCTCAATCTTGGCAGAGGTCTTGAATTCAACGGCGAGATCGAGTTGTCCGACGATCAAGTCAACCTCGAGCTGGGTGCTTGTTCTCCAAAAAGAAAGCGGCATTTCTTTTCCCCGATAAGAAAGGTACGCCCTTATCTCTTCGATAAAAAAATGTTCAAAAAATCTTCCAAATTCTTCGGTTCCCTGCTGAATAAGACGCATTCCCGTCAACGCTCTGACGAGGCCGACATCAAAAAGGTAAAATTTAGCCGTCTCGATGAGCCTCCTGTTCTTTGTTTTTCTCCAGGGGGGAAGGGTGTGCCCCAGAAGAGTGTCTTCCAAAATCTGGTAATATTCACGGACCGTTTTGGAATCAACGCCGCAGTCCCGCGCGACATTCGCATAATTCAACAGTTGCCCATGTGTTAGGGCGACGGCATCCAAAAACCGGGCAAAAGCGGGGAGGTTTCGAGTCAACGCCTCGGAGCGAATTTCCTCTTCAAGGTAATCGAGAACGTAGCTCTTGAGGCTCTTTTCCGGCTTTGGCTCCAAATAGTGCTTTGGAATCAAACCGTGATTGAGAATTCGGTTCAAATCAGGGTTCCGTAACTCCCGGGTCGTGAGTGGGAAGAGTTCATACCGCCAGGCCCGCCCTCCCAGGAGGTTCGCGGCCCCGTGACGTAATTTCCGGGCGCTGGAACCACACAGAATGAATTTCGTTGCGGTATTTTCGAGGCACCAGTGAACCTCATCCAGAATGGCCGGAACTTTTTGCACCTCATCCAGGATCACAAGCGGCGGACCGCCGGCCAGCACCTCCTCCCTGAGCTTGGCCGGCCTCAAGAGCAGTTCCGTTTTAAGTTCTGTGTTGAGCAGGTCGTACCAGACGGCATGGGGAAAGCCTTGTCTCAGAAAGGTTGTTTTTCCAACTTTGCGTGGGCCCCAGAGGAAAAAGGCGTTATTTTCCTTCGTGGGAAGGCGAAGGATCCTGGGCAGTTCTTTTGAGGAAGACACTCCCGATAATCTAGATAATAAGGACAATCCTGTCAATGCTTCATTTCACGACATGTCCAAATCCTTCGCGGACCGGGGCAGTTGCTCGACGCCGCTTCCGAGGGGCCCATGGCGCCTGAAAGTAGCAGCCGCGCGCCGGGACATCAAAGACAAAAAAACGAGCAACCATTTCCCTTCCTTGCCGAGAAGGGGGGAGGGGAAAAGC
>CAYYFU010000133.1:0-538 GCA_964471095.1 uncultured Pseudomonadota bacterium | reverse complement strand
AAAAGCCATGGAAACCGCCATCCGAATTGCCGATCGCTACCGGGCCGAGGTCGTCTCGATCCTGCAAGAGGAACTTCAAATGGAGGCCAACGACGCTACCCAACTCGTGGCGGACGGACGGGTCGATTCGGGGGAGTTTTATCCCTACCGACAGCGGCTTGGGGCCTTTCCGTCTGCCGCCCTCCTCAGCACAACCCCCGCAGCCCGTCTGTTCGATGACACCTTCTTCCAAAAGGCGGGACTGGATGAGGACTTTTTTGTCGATCTCTTCGATGACTCCTTCGATGACGCCGCCGGCAAAGGGGGGGCGAGAAGTGACACGATCGACAGCGTGGAGGATGTCGGTGCGCTCCGGGAACTGGTCCGCGGCTTCGTCAAGACGCGGCGGAAGGAGATTCTGGATGACCTCCGGACGGCGATGGCCGAACGGGCGGAGTCGCTGATCCAGGAGGCAAACGTGCGGGTTCGCTCCGGCGCCGATCATATCGTCCATGTGGCGGTGACCGCCTCCGGCCCCTTTCCGATCGAACCGCTGAAA
>CAYYFU010000132.1:0-4991 GCA_964471095.1 uncultured Pseudomonadota bacterium | reverse complement strand
CAGTGCGAGCGAATTAACTTTTGGTTCGATTTCAGGAAAAAGGTAAAACACTAGGAGGCTCTGATGGACGTGATCTTAAAAGAGGATATTCGATCGGTGGGAAAGGCCGGCGAGGTGGTTCGTGTCAAAGAGGGGTACGCCCGGAACTACCTCTTCCCTCAAAAGAAGGCGATGCCGGTCACGCCGGCCAACCTCAAACGTTTGGAGGTCGAGCGGGTCGGGATTGAGGCCAAAAGGGCTCGTTTGCGGGAAGAGGCGGAAAAGGTGGCCCGGGAACTGGCCAATCTGACCGTGGTGCTGGAGCGGGAGGCGGGAGAAGAGGAGAAGATCTTCGGATCGATTACCGCCCGCCAGCTTGCGGAGGCGGTGAACGCTAAGGGGATCACGATTGATCACCGAAAATTTCATCTCAAGGAACCGATCCGCAAGTTAGGTTCTTATTCCCTGGAAGTTCACCTGCATGGGGATGTTATCGCGCCGTTGTCCGTCGAAGTCAGGAGAAAATAGAACGTGGGTTCTGAAGAAGCCACACGGGTCGAATCACTGGTCCAGAAGCTCCCGCCTCAGAATATCGAGGCGGAGCAATCCGTCTTGGGCGGGATCATGCTGGACAACGAGGCGATTCACCGTGCCGTGGAGGTGATCCGCCCCGAGGATTTCTACCGGGAGGCTCACCGAAAGATTTTCAAGGCGATGATCGACCTCTCCCTCACGGGGGAGCCGATTGACTTGGTGACCGTCGGCAATCGTCTCAAAAATGACGGCTCGCTGGACTCCTGCGGCGGGGCCGCCTACCTCTCGATGTTGGTCGACGGCATTCCGACCGCCGCCCATATCGCTTCCTACGCCAAGATCATTCGGGAAAAATCAATTCTTCGTTCCTTGATGCATCAGGCGACCGAGATTATCACCGGCAGCTACCAGGTTTCGGGTGATGTGGAGGCCTTTCTCGATGAAGCGGAGAAAGGGATTTTTGAGATCGCCCAACGCAGGATCAAACAGGAGTTTTATTCCCTCAAGGATATCGTCAAAGACAGCTTCAAGACGATCGAAAGACTTTACGAGAGGAAGGAGCTCGTGACCGGGGTTCCGACCAGTTTTACCGAGCTGGACCGGCTCACTTCGGGTCTTCAGGCGTCGGACCTGGTGGTCGTTGCGGGACGTCCCAGTATGGGCAAGACCGCTTTCGCCCTCTGCGTGATGGCGCATGCGGCGATTGAGAAAAAAATCCCCTCCGCGATCTTCTCACTGGAAATGTCCAAGGAACAGTTGGTGCAAAGACTCCTCTGTATGGAAGGGCGGATTGACGCCTCCAAACTGCGCGGGGGATTTCTGGCAGAAACCGATTGGCCCAAATTAACCCGGGCGGCCGGAACCCTCTCCGAGGCGCCGATTTTTATTGATGACACCGCCGCCATCACCGTTCTGGAAATGCGGGCCAAGGCCCGTCGCCTGCAACGGGAGCATGGGTTGGGGCTGGTGGTTGTTGACTATTTGCAGCTGGTGCGGGGGATCGGAAATCCGGATAGCCGGGAGCGGGAGATCTCCGAGATCTCGCGTTCGTTAAAGGCGTTGGCCAAGGAACTCAATGTCCCGGTGATTGCGATTTCACAGCTCAACCGGATGGTGGAGAGCCGCCGGCCTCCGATCCCGGTCCTGGCGGACTTGAGGGAATCGGGCGCGATCGAACAGGATGCCGACCTGATCATGTTCCTGTATCGGGAAGAGGTCTATGACCGGGAGACGATCAACAAGGGGGTTGCTGAAGTCATCATCGGCAAACAGCGGAATGGTCCGGTCGGAATGACCAAGCTTGCCTTTTTCCCGCAATTCACCCGTTTTGAAAACCTTGCCCGTGAATCCTAAAATCTGGGATCTGGTGATTGCAACCTCCAATCACGGAAAATTTCGTGAATTTCAATCGGCCTTGAGGGATCTGCCGATCCGTCTCCGTCCTCTTTGGGAATTTTCGAAAATTTCCCCGGTTGTGGCGGAGGACCTTGCCTTTCGGGAAAATGCCTTGAAATAGGCCCGTGAAATTTGCCTCAAGACCGGTCTTCCGACACTGGCGGATGATAGCGGCTTGGAAGTCGAGGCCCTCGGGGGGAAGCCGGGGGTTCATTCAGCTCGGTATGCAGGGGAGAAGGCAACTGATCAGCAAAACCTAGGAAAGCTCTTATTGGCAATGAAGGATATTCCGGTGAGACGACGGCAGGCGCGTTACACTTGCGTGTTAGTGGCGAGGTTTCCGGACGGTCGGGAGTGGGTGGTGGAGGGGACTTGTGAAGGGGAAATCAGCGAACAACCCCAAGGCTCCGGAGGGTTCGGTTACGATCCGGTTTTTTTCTTGCCGGAATTGGACAAGACAATGGCCGAAATCCCCGGTCCCCTCAAAAATCGGATCAGTCACCGCGGCAAGGCATTGCAGAAACTCAGGGTTTTTTTATTGCCACCGACCGGCAACGCTGTTAGTTAACAGTTCCGCTCATGAGAATAAACCGTTTAGGGAAGATCTTTCTCCTGACGCTCTTCATCCTCGCGTTTCATCATCGCCTGGCGGTTTCTGCAACAACCTTTAACGTGGTTCTGGCCCGCCCGACGGCGGTTGATTCGGATTTTCACTATCTCTATTCAAGTCAAAACCTGTTTCGTCTGGAGTGGCAGGCAGGGACCCAGGGGGATTATGCCTTTCGTTCCCTCGACGGATCCACCCGACGGATCATTGATCGTCTTCTGATCCAGCATTTCTTCGGTGGGGTCGGTATCACCGACTGGTTTTCGATCGGTCTCGATTTTCCGATCGCCTGGATCAATCATTTTCAAGATCCGGTGCCGACGACCGCCCCCGGTTTTACCAATGGGATCGATCTGAGCGACCCCCGTGTTGAGATGAAGTTGAATCTTCTTTCTCGGTACCGTTTCCCTGTCGGTTTGGCCTTCGTGCCGTTTGTGCATCTGCCGCTTGGCAATGCGAGTCGGTTTGTGGGCGACGAGACGGTGGTGGGGGGCGGTCTTCTCGCCCTGGATCTGGAGGTCGCCCGCCGGCTGCTCTTCACGCTCAACGCGGGTGCGGAGGTCAAGGAAAGTGTCAATTTAAGCAACGTCAATATCTCTTCGACGCTTTTGACGGCGGGGCTTGGTGTTCAACTGAATATCATCCGCTCCCTGGATCTGACCGCGGAGGGATATACCCGGACCCCCTTTGGAAATCTGTTTAAAGAAGAGGCCGAGACGCCGGTAGAGATGATCGGGACCTTTCGCTATCGCCTGAAGAACGGACTGACGGTTTCCGCCGGCGGTGGGAGTGGAATCGTTCATGGGGTCGGGGCCCCTCGGTATCGGGCGCTCTTGGCGGTCGCTTATCATCCCGAGACAGAAGGGCATCGGCAACAGCGGGAGGAGTTGGAGGCACTGAAGTACAAGCCGAAACCGCCTCCTGCCGTTGAGTGGTCGGTCATCGAATTGGAGCCAAAGTGTCCGGAGGACCCCTCCCAGTTTGACCCGAAGGTCCACGACGCCGGTTGTCCCAAATATTATGAGTTGACCGAAATTGCGACCTTGAGCCTCCGTTGTCCCAGCCGGCCCGAGGATTTTGATCCGGCCGTTCATGATCAGGGATGCCCCAAGGTCTACGAGTTCCGGAAAGAGAGCACACCGCAGGAATATGCGACGGTCTACGTCTTGGCGGCTAAGGAACTGACCGGAAAATGTCCGGAGGACCCGGCGCAATTTGATCCGGAAAAACATGATCCTTCCTGCCCGAAGTTTTTTGAATTGAAGGAGGCCGTTTCCTTAATCGCCCGCTGTCCGGAGCGGGAGGAGGATTTCGATCCTGAGATCCACGATCCTTCCTGCCCGAAGACCTATACCTTGAAACAGCAGTATGCCTCCAGCGATATCCAGGCGATCCGCGTGCTGTCCCGTTCGGATGTCGATCAAGACGGAATCCTCGACTTTGAGGATCGCTGCCCGCAGGTTCCGGGGATTGCCGCCGGATTTGGCTGTCCCGAGGCGGTGATGCTCTTCAAGAAAGGACAGATGTTGGGGACCGAGGTGCCGATCACCTTTGTCTTCAATCAGTGGAAGGTGACCCCCGCGATCGGCAAGGCGCTGAATAAAGTGGCGGAAACCCTCATCAATCATCCGGAGATTCAGCGGGTCCGGATTGAAGGGCATGCCGACAGCCGTGGGACCGCGGCGGCCAACAAGACGGTCTCCCGAAATCGGGCCGAGGCGGTCAAAAAATTCCTGGTTTCCTGCGGGGTGGAGGAGGGGAGGATACGGGCCGTCGGACTCGGCGCCTCCCAGCCGGTCGCCCCGAATCGCACCGAGGCGGAACGGGCCAAGAACCGCCGCGCCACCGTGATCCTGCTGGAACTCGTGCAGTAAATGCCAGAGTTGATAAAAATGAATGGACATTCATTCAGCTCATGATACCCTGCGTCATCAGGCTTGGTTTAACTCAAAAAGGGGGTTATCATGCTATCCATGACATCATTTTATGGCCTGTTTGGGGAGGGGGCCCTCCCCTGGTTTTTGGCAGGGTCGATCCTCCTCGTTCTGACCCTGGGCTACCGCGGTGCGAAACTCATTGACTGGACTGCGGCCATCGCGATTCTCCTGATCGGTTGGAAGGCCCCGGTCTGGCTCCTCTCCCTCTTTGCCGTCGTTGCCATTCTGATGAATCTGGCTCCCTTACGTCGCTGGCTGATCACCTCATGGTTGATGAAGCTGATGGCGCCGCTGATGCCGAAGATCTCCGAGACCGAACGGGTCGCCCTGGAGGCCGGGGTTGTCTGGGTGGAAAAGGATCTCTTTTCCGGGAAACCGGACTTGAAGAAATTGATGAAGGAACCGTACCCGGATCTGACCGCAGCCGAAAAGTCGTTTATGAACGGTCCGGTCGAACGGCTCTGTGCCGCGGTCGACGACTGGAAGATCTGGACCGATCGTGATCTCCCGCGCGAGGCCTGGGAGATTCTCAAGAAAGA
>CAYYFU010000131.1:0-4999 GCA_964471095.1 uncultured Pseudomonadota bacterium | reverse complement strand
GACAGCGGTGCACCGAACTCGGTTCCGTCGCAGAAACCGTCGTCCGCGGCGTCTTCAATCGGAATCAGTTGCTCCCCTGCCTCTAGGCCGGAAAACTGGTTCGAACCGGTTTATTGGGGACCGTTTTTGGCGCCGCCACACGCACCGTTGGAAGCACCGTGGCAACCACCGCCGTTGCCTTTGCCCATCACGAGGAGCCGATTTCCTGGTCAACCCTGTTCCAACCGCTGGTTCAGACAGGGGCCTGGCTGTTGGCCCGCGGCGCCCTGTTAGGCCCCTTGAAAATTGCCCACCTGAATCTTTTTCTAAAACTCTTTCGGGGAAATCTACAGGCCCGGCAGGCGATGCGTCTGGTCAGCCAAGCGATGCCGATTGTTGAAATGGCCGCCTGTCCCGCCCTCGAGTTCGGCTTAATGAAGTACTGGAGTGACTGGAACTATCATCAGTCGCCTGCATAAATTCCCTTGCGCCGGCCCTCTCCCCCCCAGTAATAATTCCCCATGCCACGGAAACGGCTGGGACCCATCCTTGTCCTCCTCTGTCTGGTTTCATTGCCTCTGGCCGCGGAGGAAGAAAAAGAGGACCGAACCGTTCAGGAACGGGCGCAACAGCTCTGGGGGCCGCGGGGCGCCGAGGTCCTGGTCCTGAATCTGAAGGAATGCCTCGATCGGGCGCTCCGCTTTAACCGGGAATTGGAGGTCGCTGATTCCGCGATCAAGACCGCAGAAGAGAAGAAGGACGAGGTTCGCAAAATCGGATACCCGATCCTCGACTACGAGTACAACATCGGCCCCGCCCCCAAGGATGTCTCGAACGCGGTGGAAAGCTTCTTTTCCGGCGATCTGACCGTTTTTAACAAACTCCGGGTTGGAGTCGGGGTCCCGTTGCAGACCTTTGGCAAGGTGAAGACCGGAAAACAACTCGCGGGGCTGGGGATCGAGGCCGAAAAAGAGAAGAAGGTGCAAAAGAAATCGGAGATTGCGTTGAAGGTCCATCAACTTTACTACGGCATCCTGCTCGCCCGGGAGATCCGGCGACTGCTCAACAGCGCGAACAAGGAGTTGATCAAGGAGATTGAAAAACGGGAAGCTAGGGAGGGACAAGACCCCTCCCAACTTCTGAAACTCAAGCTTTTCCAGGCGGAGCTGGAACGGCGCATTCAAGAAAGTGAAAAAAGGGAGCTGATGGCCCGGGAGGCGTTGCGCGTGCTGGTGGACGTCGACCCACGGGTCCGCTTTGACATCCCGGCCGAGCGGCTCTGGCCGATCGAAAAGAAACTTCCCTCTTTTGAAAAGCTCAAAGGTGAAGCGATCGGAGAGAGGAGCGAACTGAAGCAGCTGGAGATCGGATATCAGGTCCGACAGAAACAGGTTTCCCTCGAAAAAAGACTGCCGACACCGAATCTCGGACTCGGGGCCTTTTTTGAGATGGGGAGAACCCCCGGAGTAACGGGGTTGACGGCCACAGACGACTTTACCGACCCGTTGAACTTTACCCGCGCCGGTGTCGGTCTGCGGCTGACCGGTCAGTTCGATTTTCACGGGGCCGCCGCGAAGATTCGACAAGCCAAGAGCGAACTCTACAAGACAGGGATCCAGCGAGATCTCGCCCAAGAAGGGGTGCTGCTGGAGGTCAAGGAAAGTTACCTCGACGCCCAAATTGCTGAGCAGGAGATTGGAAGGGCCGAGGAGGCCGGAAAACTCTCCCGTCAGCTCCTCTTCCTGACCCAGTCCAACTACGACATTGGCCTTGCAGAATCAAAAGACTTGGTGGATGGTCTTCAGTCCTTTTTAGAAACACGCGGCAAATATTTCGAGGCGGTCTTCAATTATAACGTGGCGGTCGCCAAACTGTACCAGAAGGCGGGAAGGATCCCTGAATGAGAACTTTTTTAATCATCGGATGGATGATCAGCCTCTGCCTCCCTGAACCCGCCTTGGCGGCAAAACCGTATGCCGCCCCCGGAACACCGACGCGGGCGATCCAGGACCTGGATGATCTCCTGGACTCCTATATCCTCCGACCGACAACGGACGAGCAGAAACAGTTCAATAGCGACCTCAAGAAGAAGATCCTGCAGGGGACCTTTGACTTGAGAGAACTGTGTCAGCGGGCGCTCGATCGACACTGGAAGGAGCTCAAGGGAAAAGAGCAGGATCGGTTTGTGGAGCGGATGACCCGCCTGCTGGAGAAGAAGGCGATCTTCACCAAGGAACGGGAGACCAAAGAAACAAAGTCGAAGGCGGTTTATGGGATCATTTATGAAGGAGAAAAATACCTGAATCCGGAAAAGAGTCTGGCGCTGACCCATACGGCGGTAAAAATTCCCTCCGAAAACCTGACGATCAGCATTGATTACAAACTGACCCGTTCCGAAAATCAGTGGAAAATCTACGATGTGATCGTGGATGAGGCGAGTCTGGTCGATAACTACCGCTACCAATTTGACAAGATCATTCGCGAACATGGTTATGAAGACCTGGTCCGACGGATGGACTCCAAATTGAGTGAACTGGAGGCTAAAGAAGGAGGAACGGTCGTTTTACCTTCGGCAGAGCCACCCCCTCCGCCCCAACGCTCCAGGTTTGGTTGCACTCTCTTTCCATGACGGTCCCCTATCAGCGTTGCCTCATGATCCTCGCGGACGGTGCCCGAGCCGACGTTTGCGCCGATCTCCTCCGGCAGGGAAAGCTCCCCAACATGGCGGAGGCGCTCCCGACTTTTCGTGAGGCGACCACCGCCTTTCCCTCCACGACCGGTCCTGCCTATATGCCCTATCTGACAGGGTGTTATCCGGGAACCTGCAACGTCCCCGGCATCCGGTGGTTCGACCGGAAGGTTTACGCAAACCATCGCCTCTCCCATCGGAAATTCCGGAGTTATGTCGGGGCGGAGACCTTTTACATCAGCCGGGATATGAACCCAAAGGTTAAAACCGTCTTTGACCTGATCCCCGATTCCTATAACATTTTCAATTCGGTTTCCCGGGGCGTTCGACGACACCACAACACCACCTGGTTCTCGCGGATCTGGTATTGGTATTACGCGCATCTGACCGATCACTGGTTGTTGGCCGACCGGGCCGCCTGTGAAAAGACAATCCAGGATCTGGCGAGAAATCCGGAATTTCTGTTCGTCGTCTTCCCCGGTATTGACGAACACTCGCACCTCTCCAGCCCGTTTCATCCGGAGACCATCCGCTCCTATCAGGAACTCGATCGTGATGTCGGTCAGATTGTGACCGCTCTGAAGCAAAGGGGAGAGTGGGATCAGACCGCCTTTTTCATGGTGAGCGACCACGGACTTTCAGAGACCCAGACGCATTTTGAACTTCACCAACTCCTGACGAACCACGGTCGCAGGACCCTCTATTACCCGAAGATCCTCTTCCAATGGAATATCGATGCCTCCACGATGGTCTCCGGCAACGGGATGGCGCACATTTATCTGAAGGGGAAAAGAGGCTGGAACGAACCGATAAGCTGGGAGGAGAGTGAACAGGAGGGAATGATCGCGCAACTTTTAGAAGAGCCGGCAATTGATCTGATTGCGGGACGGTTGAAGAACGGATCGATTAGGGTGAAGAGCCGGCGCGGTGAAGCTGTCATAACGCCCCCCAACCCCCCTCTTACCTTAAGAGGGGGGCTTTCCTATGTAACCCTCGGTTCCGACCCTTTCGGTTATCCTCCCCTGCCCGAGTCGATGACCGACCGCGAATCCCTCGACAAAACTTTCGCCACCGATTATCCGGATGCGATCGTCCAGCTTCTGCAGATCTTTCGATCGCCCCGCTGCGGCGATCTGGTCCTCTCCGCGGCGAAAGGGTTTGACCTCCGCCAGGAACATGAAGTCCCCCGACACAACTCCTCCCATGGGTCGCTGCACTGGGAACATATGAAGGTCCCGGTCGTGACCAACGTTCCGCTCCCCGAACGCCCGATTCGTTCCGTCGATCTCTTCCCCACAATGCTCCGACTGCTGAATCGTAACATCCCGGAGGGAATTGATGGCTTGACTTTGCCCCTCTCCTCTGACTGAATCTTCATTCAGAACGATGGGCTCTAACAACAAACACTCGAGAATTATCGACGCGGCAACCAAAATCTTTGCCAAAAAGGGTTTTTATAACTCGACGATTGCCGATGTCGCCAAAATGGCCGAGGTGGCCGAAGGAACGATCTATCTCTATTTCAAGAATAAAGATGATCTCCTGATCTCCATCTTTGAGCACTCCATTGATCTCTTTGTGCAGGCCGTCCATCGGGAATTGTCAATCCTCAAAGATCCGAAAGAGAAGCTGATCCGTTTTGCCGTGCTCCATTTACAGCTGGTCGAGGAAAATCCGGACCTGGCCCAGGTCCTCCAGATCGAACTCCGGCAATCTTCCAAATTTATGAAGGAGTATGAAGGAACGAAGTTCGGTGAATATCTACATATCGTGGAATCCCTGCTCGAAGAAGACCGGACCCAAGGGGCGTTTCGGCAAGATCTGAATCCGAAGATCCTCCGGCGTGCCCTGTTCGGCGCCCTGGATGAGATGGCCCTCGATTGGCTCTTGATGAAAAAGAAAAAATATAGTTTAGAAAACTGTGCGGAACAGATCGGGATGATGTTCTTAAGAGGAGTGGCGTCATGAAAATCGGCGTTTTGATCAAGCAGGTCCCGGATACGGAGACCAAGATCCGGATCAAGCCGGATGGCTCCGGAGTCGAAACCGACGGCATCAAATATATCGTGAACCCTTATTGTGAATACGCGATCGAAGAGGGGCTCAAGACCAAAGAGAAGGGTGGCGCGGGGGAGGTGGTCCTGTTGGCCCTTGGCCCGGCCAAGGTCGTCGAGGCGCTCCGGACCGGTCTCGCGATGGGGGCGGATCGTGCGATCCAGATTGATGACGGCGGGATCCCCCTCGATACTTTTGTCACCGCCAAGGCGCTCGCCGAGGTCATCCGGAAGGAAAACCTGGAGGTTGTCTTTTGCGGCAAGCAGGCGATTGACG
>CAYYFU010000130.1:0-5043 GCA_964471095.1 uncultured Pseudomonadota bacterium | reverse complement strand
AGGGGACCAATCTCACCTTTTCTGCAAGCGGGGATAATTTTGTCGCCTCGACCCCAGGAGGTGGAACACTGACCGTTGGGGTTACCGGCCAGACCAGTTGCACCGTTTCAGGTGCTAACTTTAACTGCCCGGCTTGCAGCTTAAGTCTGCAGGGGAATTTCGCCGCCGGCTCGACCATGTCACTCAGTTCCTGCGCGGGGAGTTGTCCCAGCATGATCTTCACGAAACAGTAGGCTAGGGAGAGGCGGTCTTAACGGAAAGCTTTCCTTCCATCAGGATCGCCAGGACGGCGTTCTTCATGGCGCTCGGCTTGGTCAGATCGCAACCGCCGGGGTCAAGCGTGGAGGACTCGATCACCGTCGTCCCGACCGGGGCGATCGGGGTTTCGGTCGGCGTCGCTGGGTCCGGGTTCATCCGGGTCCCAAAGATCTTCTTGTTCACCGAGTCATAATGTTCCTCGCCAAACGCCTGGATCGCCGACGTGTTAATGGGAGCCGTTAAGGCGTCGAGTGAAACCTCGTCGGTCGTCAGGGTCACGGCGATGGTCGTGTTGAAATCGGTATCCAGATTCACCACCACACCTTCCAAGGTGATGCCCCCGACGGAAGGGTCATAGGTGCCGGTCGCATCCCCGGTGGAGGTCAGCACCGTGTCACTCTGGAGACACCCTCCGAGCACCGGGACATCCGGACCGGGGAGCGGGAGGATAAAATTTTCGGCGGTCGTTATTTCAAGGAGCTCAGCCGTCTTGGCGGACAGATCCAGATTCAAGGAGAGCGGGACGGGAACAAATTCACTCACCCCCTGATCCGAAGAGAGGGCCGCGCCCAATTTAGAGGTGGCGGCAACCAAATTCTCGACGGTGAGTGTCATCTCGCCATCAAAACTGACCTCACTCCCTTCACTGAAAGAAACGCACTGCGTCACCTCCCCCTGGGCCGCAATACCGTCGAGCTGAAGCTGGAGGACCTGGATTTCCGGTGCACTGAAGGCAACATCGATGACGGCGGTGTGTGAACCGGCCTGCTTGGGTGAATAGGAAATGCTGAAGGAGTAATTCGAACCGGGAGGAATCGTCATGTTATTGAGGGCCCCTCCCACACTCGCGGTTGTTTCACCGTCAATCACAATCCCATCGAGCCGGAAGTTTCCGCTCGGATCGGTCCCGGCTGCGCCTGCCGCACCGGCAATCACCATCTCCTTGCCGGTGCCGTTGATCAAAGGGGTGGCAGGGATCTGACCGGTGGTCGTCTCACACACGACAATCGGCGAGAAAGAGGCGCGAACAATCTCCGTCCGCTGCGCCCCGCAGGAAGAAAACAGGCCCAAAAGGGTTATGGCGAGTGCCCGCCTCATCATCAAGATTATCGGCAACCAACCGAAAATGTTGCTAAATTAAATATTCTGAAAAGCCTTTTTCTTTTAAGTACTTAGGGTAAAGCTCGTAAGCCGGTTTGATGATCGGCAACAATCTCAGGATCTTCGGAATCGGCCCCTTGGCGACCATCTCCCGTCGGGCCAGCGCGATCATCAGGTTCACCTTGCCGAGCCAGAACCGGTGGGCGACGTCCGCCTTCATGCCCATCTCGACATCCGGCCGCTTCGCGGTGTCATTATAACTGATCTCGGCGGTCGGCCGCGAGAGATCAACCGTAATCGAGAGATCCGGTTCGGTGTAGTTGAATTTCAGCACCAGTCCCGATTCCTTGAGCTTGGGACCCATCCCCGGATCATTGAGGATAAAATGAAAAAAGCCGCCCAACACTTGTTGCAACTTGTCGGAATTTTCGAATGTTGCCATAGAGCCTCCTTACCACGCCTTTTTGACCTGTTCCAACACCGCCTCTTTAACAACCTCTCTCGGATTGTAAAAAGAGGTCCCGTCATTGACCGCCCCTTCGGCAATCGCCTCCAACAGCCCTTGGCTGACTCCAACGTCTCGAAGTCGATAAGGCAAGCCCGACGCCTGATGGATCTCCAACCGAAACCGCTTGATCGCCTCAATCGCCGCCAGCGCCGCTTCCCGGTCATTCATGCCGGACTTTCGAACCTCGAGGATCTCCCCGACTTCCGCATAATCCCGATAAGAGGTCTCCAAATTGTATTCCATCCCCCACGGCAGGAAGCTGCTGTTCGCCGTCCCATGATGAACCGCCGCGAGCCCGCCGGTCGCATGCGCCATTGCGTGCACCACCCCGACCATCGCATGATCGAAGGCAATGCCGGCCATCGTCGCCGCAGTGAGTAACGCCCCGCGCGCCTCCAGATCGTTGCCATGGAGGACCGCCCGCAGCAGATTTTTTCGAATGAGCGGGATCGCGCCGCGGGAAAAAGCGCGTGAGACCGGGTTCGCCTGAACACTGGTGTACGACTCGATCGCATGGGTCAGCGCATCCATCGCGGTTGCGGCCGTGACCTTCGGCGGCATGGAAACAGTCAGCTCGGGGTCGAGGATCGCCAGATGAGGTGCCAGGTGTCGATCCACAAAAGAGAGCTTGGTGTGGGTCGCCTCATCCAAGATGACCGCGGCGGTACTGACCTCACTCCCGGTCCCGGCGGTGGTCGGGATCGCCAGAAGCGGTTTCAAGGGGCCCGGTAACGTCTGCGCCCCGGAGTAATCATGGACCAGATCCCCCTCATGCGTGAGCAGGATATCGACCGCCTTGGCGGTGTCGATCACACTCCCCCCTCCAATCGCCAAAAGTCCGTCTGCCTCTTTCTTCGCCGCCTCTTCCGCACATCGTTTCACCACCTTGAGCTCCGAATTGGACGGCACTTCCTTGAAAATTCCGGCGATCTCCATGCCGGACTTTTGGACCCCCTCCAGCACCGGATCGATGACCTTCAGTTCGGTCAAAACCTTGTCGGTGACCACAAACAGCCGTGACAGGTTGAAGGAGGCCCGTTCGGCAGAAAAATCACGCGCAATACCGTTACTAAAGACAATCCGGGTGGGACAATGAAACTGGAAAAACTCCACGGGGGTTGGACTACTCCGCTCCCCCCGTTTTTTCAAGGACAACAAGCAGGAGGGTCCTTTCTCAAAATGTAACTAATTGAAATTTATAGAGATTTAAAAGAGACCTCCACACCGCGGGGATTGACCGCTTTTTCAAGAAACCTTGGCGGCCAGCTTCAGTTTCTCGGAGGCATCCTCCACCGGCACCGGATAGTCGCCGGTGAAGCAGGCGTCGCAAAACCACTCGCCGTGGTTTTTTTCGAACCAGTACAAACCCTGCGGAGAGAGGTAACCGAGGGAATCGGCCCCGATGAATTTTCGGATCTCCTCCACCGAGTGGGACGACGCGATCAGCTCCCCCTTGTTCGGGGTGTCGATCCCGTAAAAGCAGGGATCGGTCGTTGGCGGCGACGAGATCCGCATATGAACCTCCTTGGCACCGGCATCCCGGATGATTTTTACAATCTTTCTCGACGTCGTGCCGCGCACGATCGAGTCATCAATCACAATCACCCGCTTTCCCTTCAACACCTCCCGGACCGGATTCAGCTTCACCCGAACCCCAAAGTGGCGGATCGATTCCTTGGGTTCGATAAAGGTCCTTCCGACGTAGTGGTTCCGGATCAACCCCATCTGAAAAGGAATACCCGATTCCTCGGCATAACCCAGCGCCGCCTGCATCCCGCTGTCCGGGACCGGGATCACCACGTCCGCCTCCACCGCGTGTTCGCGGGCCAGCTGTTTCCCGAAGCCCTTGCGCATCTCGTAGACGTCACGTCCAAAAATCCGGCTATCGGGACGGGAAAAATAGATAAATTCAAAAATGCACATCGCCTTTTTTCTCGGAATCGGAAAGGGACGGGAGGAATGCATTCCGTTTTTGTCGAACACGACCATTTCTCCAGGCTCGATCTCCCGGATGAACTCCGCCTCAATCAGGTCGAGGGCGCAGGTCTCACTGGCCACGATCCAGGAGTAACCGCCCGGGGCCCGTTCGTCTCCTTTGCGACCGATCACAAGCGGTCGCCAACCAAACGGATCCCGAACCGCGATCAAGCGGGTCTCGGTTAAGAAAACCAGTGAATAGGCGCCTTTGACCTGATTCAAGGCCTCCACCACCCGGTCGGTCAGCTGGTTCTTGTGAGAAGCGGCGATCAAGTGGATCAAGACCTCCGTGTCCATTGTTGATTGAAAGATGGAGCCATGCGCCTCGAGCTCCGCCCGGATCTTTTGGATATTGACCAGATTGCCGTTGTGACCGCACGCCAGCCAGCCGCGCGAATAGTTGATCAGGATCGGCTGGCAATTCTTCAAGGTGCTCTCTCCGGCGGTTGAGTAACGGGTATGACCGATCGCGCTGGAACCGTGGAGCGATTTTAAAATATCTTCCGTAAAGATGTCGGCGACCAGTCCCATTCCTCGTTGGGCATGGAGTTCAGAACCGTCCGAAGAGACAATCCCGGCCGATTCCTGTCCTCGGTGCTGGAGGGCATAGAGGCCGAGATAGGCCAGATTCGCCGCCTCGGGATGATTATAAATGCCGACGATGCCGCACATAACTCACCCCCCAGCCCCCTCTCTTACACTAAGAGAGGGGGAGAAGATCGCCCTCTCAAACCCCTCTTTCCAAACCTTGTCAATCTCACTAACCGGCAAGTCAATAAGATCGTTGATTTTTAATCGATCTCCACCAACCTTTCCGATCACCCTCGCCGGACATTTTTTAACCTTAGCGAACTTCAAAAACTTCTGCAAATCGTTCTCACGGACGGTGAGGATAATCCGGGACTGGGTTTCAGCAAAAATGTGGGGGTTGGGCGAGGTTAAGGCAGCCCCAATTCCCCTCTCCCCCGATACACAGCACTCCGCCAGCGCCACCGCCAGTCCCCCTTCGGAGCAATCATGCGCGGACCGGAGCCAACCTTTTTGGATCCCGTCGAGGCAAACTGCCTGGACCGCCTTCTCCAGCTTGAGATTGAGCCGCGGCGGTTGACCCGCCACGGTATTGTGGATGACCTTTAGATATTCGGAACCGCCGAGGTCCCGCTCCGACCCATCGGGCCCAAGCAACACCACAACCTCTC
>CAYYFU010000129.1:3120-5073 GCA_964471095.1 uncultured Pseudomonadota bacterium | reverse complement strand
GTTTGATAAACCCCTCGGCGTCCTTCTGGTTGTAAACCATCTCCTCTTCAAAGGTCGCAAAATCCTTCCGGAACAACCCCTTCGGGGCCTTGCGGCCGGCCACGGTGCAGTTTCCCTTGTAGAGTTTCAGCCGGACCGTCCCGGTGACCGGCAACTGGACCTCATCGATGAACTTTTGCAACGCCTCCCGCTCCGGCGCGAACCAGTAGCCGTCATAGACCATCTCGGCATAACGCGGGATCAGCGAGTCCCGGAGGTGCAGGACCTCGCGGTCGAGCGTCAGTCCCTCCAGCGCCCGGTGGGCCGGCAGCAAGACCGTCCCGCCCGGCGTCTCATAGACACCCCGGCTCTTGATCCCGACAGTCCGGTTCTCCACCAGATCGAGTCGGCCGATCCCGTTTTCACCCGCGATCCGGTTCAGTTTCGCCAAGAGTTTTGCCGGGGAAAGGGAGACGCCGTTCAAACCGACCGGGTTTCCTTTTTCATACTCGATCTCGACATAGGCAGGCGTATTCGGCGTCTCCTCCAGATTTCGGGTCATCACGAAGATATCTTTGGGAGGCTCCCGCCAGGGGTCCTCCAGGATCCCCCCTTCATAACTGATATGGAGCAAATTCCGGTCCGAGCTGTACGGCTTCGCCTTGGTGGTCGGGACCGGGATCCCCTTCTTGGCGGCATACGCCATCAGATCGGTACGCGACTTGAAAGTCCACTCTCGCCAGGGGGCGATCACCTTCACGTCCGGCTTCAGGGCATAGTAGGTAAATTCAAACCGGAGCTGGTCGTTCCCCTTGCCGGTTGCCCCATGGGAGACCGCATCCGCCTTCTCCTTGGCCGCCACCTCGATCTGTTTTTTGGCAATCAGCGGGCGGGCGATCGAGGTGCCGAGCAGGTACCCCCCTTCATAGACGGCGTTCGCGCGGAACATCGGGAAGACGTAGTCACGGACAAACTCTTCCTTCAGATCCGCGACGTGGCACCGGACCGCACCGGTCTTGAGCGCCTTGATCCGGACCGCATCGAGGTCCTCTTCCTGCCCCAGATCGGCGATAAAGGCGATCACCTCGCAGTCATACTGGTCGATCAGCCATTTGATGATGACCGAGGTATCGAGACCGCCCGAATAAGCGAGGACAACTTTCATCTTAACAACATCTCCAAAATAGCTTTTTGAACATGCAACCGATTCTCCGCCTGGTCCCAGATGCGTGACTGAGGGCCATCCATCACCTCACTGGTGATCTCCTCGCCGCGATGGGCGGGCAGACAGTGCATCACAATCGCGCTGGGCAACGCCTGGGCCAGAAGGGCCTGATTGACCTGATACGGGGCGAACAGCCGCCGTTTTTCATCGCTCTCCTCCTGCCCCATCGAAAACCAGGTGTCGGTGTTGATCACCCCGGCTCCACGAACCGCTTCGCGAGGGTCATCGGTCAGTGCCACCCAATCCGCCTTCATCGAGCGGACCTTTTCCTGAACCACCGCGGCCGGTTCATACCGTTTCGGCGTCGCCACGGACAAGGGAAATCTCAACAGCAGAGAGGCCTCAATCCAGCTGTTGGCCATGTTGTTCCCATCCCCCACATAGGCAACCTTCCCGATCCGCTTGAAATTTTCCCGGATCGTCAAAAGGTCGGCCAGGATTTGACAGGGGTGGTAGAGATCGGTCAATCCGTTAATGACCGGGACTTTTGAATCACGCGCCAGTTCTTCGGCCTGAGTGTGCCCAAAGGTCCGGATCATGATCCCATGCAGATACCGGCCTAAAACCCGCGCGGTATCGGCATAGGTTTCGCCACGCCCCATCTGGGTCGTTGCCCCCTCGAGGGTGATTGCCGCCCCCCCCAGTTCGTGCATCGCCACCTCAAACGAGACCCGGGTCCGGGTGGAGGCCTTTTCAAAGATCATCGCGAGGGTCCGGCCTTTAAGACTGTGATTGAATTGGTTGTGAAT
>CAYYFU010000129.1:0-3110 GCA_964471095.1 uncultured Pseudomonadota bacterium | reverse complement strand
TTTTTCAATCTCTTTCGGTTGTAGATCAAACAGGCTCAGCAGATCCCGCTTCATGCAATACCTTTCGTAAAATTTTGACCCCTTCGTCAATCTCCTTCTTTTGGATGATCAACGGGGGAAGGAGCCGGATCGTCTTTGGCTGCACCGCATTCACCAAGAGACCCGCCTCCAGACATTGGATGACCAGCGGCCGCGCCTCGACCTTGAGGTCGATCCCGGCGATCAGACCGAGCGACCGGATTTCCTGGATCAACGGGACCTCCCGTTTCAGTTCCTCAAGGACCCCCTTCAGGTATCCCCCCATTTTTTGGGCGTTTTCGACCTCCGGTTCAATCGCCTTCGCCGTGGCAAGGGCAACCGCCGTCACGAACGGGGTCCCGCCGAAGGTCGAGGCATGATCCCCCGGCTCAAACACCGAGACAAAATCCTTGGCGAGCATCGCCCCGATCGGGAGCCCTCCCCCCAACGCCTTGGCCAGGGTAAAGATGTCCGGTGTGACATCAAATTGCTCATATCCGAACAGTGTCCCGAGCCTCCCCATCCCGACCTGCACCTCATCCAGGATCAGTAAAAGTCCTTTTTGATTGCAGAGATCCCGCAATTCCTTAAAGAATCCCTTGGGGGGGATCCGGACCCCTCCCTCCCCCTGAACCGGCTCGATCATCACCGCAATCGTCTGGGCGGTCACCGCCCGTTCGATTGAGGCAATATCGCCAAACTCGGCATACTGGAAGCCCGGCATCAGCGGCTCAAACCCCTTTTGAAATTTCTCCTGTCCGGTCGCGGTGATCATCGCGAGCGTCCGGCCGTGAAACGACTGGCGCATCGTGATTATCTCATAGCGGTCCTGCTTTAAGACCTTCCGGGCATACTTTCGGGCCAGTTTGACCGCCGCCTCGTTCGCCTCCGCCCCGCTGTTGCAAAAGAAGACCTTGTCGGCCGAGGAGTGTTTGACCAGCCACTCCGCCAGCTCCGCCTGATGATCAATATAAAAGACATTGCTGACATGAAGGAGTCGCCGGGCCTGACGGGCAATCGCATGGAGGGTCTGGGGGTGGGAGTGACCGAGGTTACAGACCGCCAGGCCGGAGAAAAAATCGAGATATTTTTTGCCGTCCGCATCCCAGACCCAACAACCCCTCCCCTTGACCGGCGCCATCGGCAACCGGTTGTAGGTGTTCATCAGGTATTGTTGAGACAGCGCGATAATTTCGGCGGTATTCACGAGATCACCGTCCCGACACCCTTGTCGGTGAAAATCTCCAGCAGGACGGCATGGTCCACGCGGCCGTCGATGATATGGGCGGTTCGGACCCCGGCAGCAATCGCCTTCAGCGCGCACTTGACCTTCGGGATCATCCCGCCGCTGATCGTGTTCTCTTCCATCAATTGCTTGGCGGTCTTGGGATCCAGGGAAGACAACAGCCGCCCGGAACCATCCTTCACCCCCTCCACATCGGTCAACAGGACCAGCTTTTCGGCCTTGAGGGCCCCGGCGATCGCCCCCGCCACGAGATCGGCATTGATATTCAGCGCCTCCCCTTTTTCATCGACCCCGATCGGCGCGATCACCGGGATAAACCTCGCCTGATCCAGGGTCCGCAAGATCACCGGGTCAACCTCCGTGACATTCCCGACCCGGCCGAGGTCGATCACCTCCGGGGTTTTCTTGTCAAAGGTCACCTTCTCCTTGGGCAATTTTTTCGCCTTGATCAGACCTCCGTCCTTGCCGGAGAGCCCGACCGCCTTTCCCCCATGCCGGTTGATGAGGCTGACGATCTCCTTGTTGATGTCCCCCGCCAGCACCATCTCCACCACATCCATCGTCTGCGCGTCGGTAATCCGCATCCCGTTATGAAATCTCGACTCGATCCCCATCTTCTTCAACACCTCACCGATCTGCGGGCCGCCCCCATGGACGATCACCGGATCCATCCCGATCAGGTCCATCAACACGATGTCGCGGGCGAATTCGTTCTTGAGACGTTCCTCGACCATCGCGGCCCCGCCATATTTAATGACGATTGTTTTTCCGTAAAATTTACGGATGTAGGGGAGCGCTTCCAGCAGAACGGAGGCCTTTTCAATCAGTTCTTGCATTAAATCGACCGGTTAGAGGATGTACCGCGACAAATCAACATCTTTTACCACGTCGGCGAGACGTTCTCGGACATAAGGGGCATCAATCGTCATCTGCTGGTGGGAGAGCTCGGGGGCCTTGAATGAAATTTCATCGAGCACTTTTTCCAGAATCGTATGGAGCCGGCGGGCCCCGATATTTTCGGTCCGCTCATTGACCAGCGCGGCAAATTTGGCGATCTCCTTCAAGGCCTCCCCGGTAAATTCCAGCTGCAATCCTTCCGTCTTCATCAACTCCCGATACTGCTTGGTCAGGGAGTTTTGCGGCTCGGTCAAGATTTTGACGAAATCGGCCTCACTCAAGGAACTCAATTCCACCCGGATCGGAAAGCGGCCCTGCAGTTCCGGGATCAGGTCGGACGGCTTGGAGACATGAAACGCCCCCGCCGCAATAAACAGAATATGGTCGGTCCGCACCATGCCGTATTTTGTCGAGACCGTTGACCCCTCGACAATCGGCAAAATATCCCGCTGCACCCCCTCCCGGGAGACGTCGGGGCCATGACCTGCGGTTTCGCGACTGGCAATCTTGTCGATTTCATCGAGGAAAACGATCCCGCTCTGTTCGATCCTCAGCAACGCCTTGCGAATCACCGCCTCCATGTCGATCAACCGTCCCATCTCCTCCTGGGTCAGCATCTTGAGCGCCTCACCGACACGCACCTTTCTTCGCTTTTTTTGTTTTGGAAAAACGTTGCCGAACATCTCCCGGAGATTCTGCCCCATCTCCTCCATGCCGGACATCGAGACAATTTCGACCATCTGCAACGGCGGGGAAGAGATCTCCAGCTCGACCATCCGATCATCCAGTTTTCCTTCGCGCAGCCAATCGCGGAGCTGGGTCCGCGTGACCGTCGCATCCTTCTCCGGGGCCAGCAGATCCAGCAACCTCTCCTCCGCCATCTCCTGGACCCGCACCCGAACCCGGAGCTCCTCCTCCTCCCGCACCATTTTGTCCGAAAGCTCGGTCA
>CAYYFU010000128.1:0-5083 GCA_964471095.1 uncultured Pseudomonadota bacterium | reverse complement strand
CAGGAACAGCGTCAATCACCTCGATGATATCTGATTTGAAGACCCAGGGGTGACCATTTTGCAGGCGATCGGTCCCTTTTTTGTTGATGAAGACCTTTCCCACTTTAATTCATGCAGAGCCAGACGCGGCAAGGGGCGTTGCGAATGACATAATCGACCGTCCGGCCGACCGTGAAAGACGACTTGCCGCGCTGCGATTTGCCGCCGAGAACGATCAGATCAAAATTTCCCTCCTGGGCCATTTCAACGATCGCGGCCCCCGCCTCGCGCGACTGGGTGACATGGGTCTCGGTACTCACGACGCCAAACTCGCTTGCAATCGCCTGGGCCCTTTCGAGCGAGGCGTCGGCCGCCGCCAGTTTTTCGGGGAAGAAGGTGTCGAGCGGCAGGGCGGTCGGAATCTCAATCACGTAGAGCGCTGTTAGCTGGGCGTCATGTTCGCGGGCGAATCGGGCGGCGTGCTGAACTGTTTCGGTGGAGGATCCCCCGAGGGTCGGGACCAGGATCTTCTTAATCGGAATATCCTTGTACTCCGGCATTTGCACCTTTTCAATTTCGAGCCGCTTGCCGGCGGGCAAATGTTTTTTATAACGATAATAGAAATAGGTGCTGAGCCCCAGCGCCATCCACAAAAAGCCCAAGTTACGACCGGCCGGTTTAGTCAGGATGACATCAACCCAGACCGCCAGCGTTCCGAGCAGACCGATGATCGCACTGATCGGAATTTCGAATTTGCCCAGTCTGATATTCGCACCGATCTTGAACGGCCTCTCCATCTCCGGCTCGCGGATTCTCAACCCGATCATTGAAAGATGTGCGAGTGAAAAGGCGAGCATCGCTCCGAAGTTATAAAGTTCCGCGATAAAGGTCAGCCGCTTCGCAACGAGAATGATCAGGGACGAGAGCACCGCAAAGGTGATCAGTGAGACGTACGGTGTCTTGAAGCGTTGGTGGAGCCGGTAAAAGATTCGCGGCAACTGGAAATGTTCCCCCATCGAGAAGGTGAGCCGCGAGGCCCCGACCAGACCGGCATTGGCGGCGACGAACAGGATGGTAGCCCCCAAAATGCCGACCCAGGGGCCGAGGATGCTCCCGCCGACCGGCATTGCGGCGGCGATCCCGGCGATCGGGTCTTCCAGATACTTCGTGGAAAGCTCATGCGGGTGGATGGCAGACAGGGCAACGAGCGAGATACCGAAATACATGACAAACAGGGTCAGCATCGTCAGCAGCATCGCCCGCGGGACCGTTCGTCCCGGATTTTTCGCCTCGCCGGCGAGTTGGGCGATTGATTCGATCCCGATATAGGCGACCATCGCCATCCCGACCCCCTTCATGAACTGCGGTCCGGTCGGCGACCAGTCGACGTTCGGGATCCCGATCTGCATATGATGCCAGATCGTCGGCAAGTTCAGCAGGGTAATCCCCCCGATCACGATCACCGAGAGCTGGGTCATAATGTCAAAGATGCAGAGCAGGAGCGAGGCACGGGCCGACTCGCGGATTCCGATAATGTTAAGCAGCAACAGGACCCCGATGACACCCAAGGCAAATGGAATGTTGCCGGCCGTGGTCTTCAGGACGGGAAAGAAGAGGGAGAGATAGGGGCCGACCGTGTAGGCAGAAATCGCGATCGTCACGATGTAGTCCAAGAGCAAGGCCCAGCCGGCGATGAACGAAACCAGGTCGTTGAATGCCCTTCGGGCAAAGGAACAGGAGCCGCCGGAGTCGGGCATCGCCGAGGCCATTTCGGCGTAGGTCAGCACGGTGCAGAAGAAGACGATACCGGCCAGCGCCAGGGCAAGGGGGGCGGCGCCCAATGCGTAAAGGGTCGTGACACCCAGGGCGTAGTAGATGGAAGAACCGACATCGCCATAACCGATCGCGTAGAGTGCCGGGATGCCGATCAATCTCTGGAGCGTCCCTTTTTCGAGGGTGACGACCTTCTTCCGTTCTTCGCTCGTCAGATCAATGCCGGTCTCTGGTGACATGGTTTATTGGCCGTGTGAACTGGGCTGGTCTTTAAAGATGGGCCTAAGTAGCGGATTTCTTCGGGATTTACAAGTGCTTTCCTTGACTTGAGGGTCTAATATGCTATCCGAAGCAGGGGGATCATTAATGCCATCCAAAGAAACCATTGTCTTGGGAAGCCGCGGGAGTCGGCTCGCGCTTTGGCAGGCTAACCATCTGAAAAGAATGATGGAATCTCAATATCCCCAGCTCAAGATTATGGTCAAGGTGATCCAGACGACCGGTGACAAGGTCAAGAAGACCCCTTTGGCGGAGATTGGAGGGAAGTATCTATTTTTAAAAGAAATTGAGGAGGCGATTCTGGCCGAGAAGGTTGATATCGGTGTTCATAGCATGAAAGATGTCCCAGCGGTTCTCCCCGCCGGATTAACGATCGGTGCGATCCTCAAACGGGAGGACCCTCGGGATGCCTTTGTCTCCAAAAAATTTGATTCCCTGCTCCAACTGCCGAAAAAATCAAAGGTCGGGACCAGCTCGTTCCGTCGCCAGGCCCAACTCAGGAACTTTCGCCCGGATTTGGAGGGGATCCCCCTCCGGGGTAACGTGGAGTCACGCCTGCGCAAACTAACCGAAGGGAAGCTTGCCGCTGTCATCCTGGCGGCGGCCGGTCTGATCCGATTAGGGATGGGGGGACGGATCACGGAGGCGCTCCCCACCACCCTCATGTTGCCTGCCGTCGGGCAAGGGGCGATTGGTTTGGAGCTTCGGGAAGGGGATTCTGAGAAACTAAAGTTGGTCGAATTTTTGAGTGATTATGAGACAACCGCCTGTCTTACGGCAGAGCGGAGTTTCTTGTCCGCCCTTCAGGGGGACTGTCGATCCCCGATTGCTGCCTTTGCGGAGGTGGACGGGATCAATCTCAAACTGACCGGCATGGTGGCGACTCCGGATGGTCGCGAACTGATCCGGGACCGGGTGGAAGGATCGATTCGAGAGGCCCAGTCGTTGGGGGAGCAGTTGGCGAAGGCGCTCTTTTCCCAAGGGGCACGCGAGATCCTTCGTGCCTCCAGCCCGCTGCACAAATGAACCGTCAAGGGCGTGTCTTTCTGGTCGGGGCCGGACCGGGCCATCCTGGTCTGATCACCCGTCGTGGGATGGAGCTGTTAAGGCGGGCCGACCTGGTCCTCTATGATCACCTGGCCAACGAGGCGTTGTTAACCGAGATCCGTTCTGAAGCGGCAACCATTTATGCCGGCAAAGAGGGGAGTCATCATTTTTTAGAGCAGCGAGAGATTAATCAGTTGATGATTCGGGAGGCCCGCCGAGGGAAACAGGTGGTCCGGCTGAAAGGGGGAGATCCGTTTGTCTTTGGACGAGGGGGGGAAGAGGCGCTGGCCTTGGCCAAGGCCGGGATTCCTTTTGAGGTGATTCCGGGGGTGACGTCGCCGATTGCCGCCCCCGCCTATGCCGGGATTCCGGTCACACATCGGGATTATACCTCTACCGTCGCGTTTGTGACGGGACATGAGGCCCTCACCCCCGACCCGAGTCACCCGTCGCCTCTGCCATGGGAGGCCCTGGCGCAGATCGGCACCGTGGTTTTTCTGATGGGAACCAAAAACCTCGAAAAAATCGCCGCGCGGCTGATCCGAGCCGGGAAATCTCCCGATACACCGGTGGCGGTGATCGAGCAGGGGACGCTGCCACAGCAGAGGGTGGTGGAAGGGAGACTGGACAAAATTGCTTGGCTCGCCCGAAGGGCCGGTTTAAAACCACCGGCGGTGACGGTAGTCGGAAAGGCGGTTGCCTTGAGAAAGGAACTTAACTGGTTGGCGATGCGGTCTTTGTACGGGAAGAAGATCCTGGTCACCCGTTCACGGGATCAGGCAAGTTCGCTTTCGGACCGGCTTGTCGAGGAAGGGGCGACCGTTTTGGAGCTCCCCACCATTGAGATCCGGCCGCCGACGAGTTGGAAAAGGCTGGATCGGGCGATCCGCAGGATTGAAACCTATGATTGGGTGATCTTTGCCAGTGTCAATGCGGTCCGGGTCTTTTTTGAGCGGCTGGAAAAGAAGGGAAGAGACTTGAGGGATCTCAAGGGGATCAGGATCGCTGCGGTGGGACCGTCAACAGCCAAGGAGATCGGTCGGAGAGGTCTGCGGGTCGATTCCCTCGCCCAGGAGTATCGGGCCGAGGGATTGGTCCGGGTCTTGGCCAAGGATATTCGGAGGAAAAAGATCCTGATCCCGCGGGCCAAAGGGGGGCGCGAAATCCTGGTTTCCGAGCTCAAGCGCCTGGGGGCGACCGTTGACTCGGTCGAGGCGTATCGGACGGTTCAACCGAAACGGGGCCGATCCGAGCTTGGGAAAATGATCCGAGCGGGGGTTGATTTGATCACATTTGCGAGTTCCTCGGCGGTGGAAAATTTTGTGAAGATGGCCGGCCCGTCGCTCCGCGCGAAGATTCGGGGTATCCCCGCCGCTTGCATCGGGCCGGTCACCACTCAAACGGCCCGCAAGTTTCGGCTTCAAGTCAAGATTCAACCGAAACAATATACCATCCCAGCGTTGGTGGAGGCGATCGCCTCCGGGCTCCGTTAAATTTTACAACCTTAAGTCCGGTGCAAGCAGCCAAGTGGGAGCGGGAACGACATGAATCTTGAACCTGCCGTCCCGAATTGCTTCTTCCTCTTCGAGGGTGACAATCGTTCCTTCGGCGATTCGGTAGCGTTCCATCGCCTTCAACAGACTGCCAAGTTCGCGCCTGCGAGTCTCCTCCCCGCGCAGCGACGCGGAGACCTGAATCAGCCGGACGGGCCGGGTTCCCTTGCGGATGAGAAAATCGACCTCCGATCCGTCGTCGTTTCTGGCATAAAAGATCTCCGGCGTTTGACGCCGCAAATGGAGAAAAACGGCATTTTCCAAAAGCCACCCTTGATCGTCCGAAGATCGAAATGCCACCCGGCTGATCATGCCGTTGTCGATGCAGTAGATCTTCTTGGGGGCGATCTGCTGCTGTTTGATGGAGGTGGAGTAGGTGTTGATGGTGAAGTAAAGCCAGCTTGCCTCCAGATAGTCAATATAGGTCTTGACGGTGTTGACGCTCCCGAGCA
>CAYYFU010000127.1:0-5089 GCA_964471095.1 uncultured Pseudomonadota bacterium | reverse complement strand
ACCTCACCCCCTTCTCCCCCTCGCCTGAATCCAGGAGAGGGGGTTGGGGAGAGAGGTCATGCAACTTGTCTAAAAGATCAATAAGAACACGATTTAGGTTCCTCTCCACCTCTTCATTTTGATACCGGATAAAGTGATATCCTAATCCTTCTAACTGTTCTCGTCGTTCCCGATCCCACTCAACCTGAGTTTTCTTGAGATGAATTTTTCCATCGATCTCAATAATGACACGTTTCTCCCGCGAACAGAAATCGACAATATAAGGTCCAATCCCGTATTGCCTGCTAAATTTAAAATCGGCTAATTTTCTGGAACGGAGCTCCTTCCAGAGAGTTTCTTCGGCCTTGGTTGCCTTTTTACGAAGTTCTCTCCGAATTGGAATTGTATAGCGGTAGCCAAACCGTGGGTGTTCCATCCCGTCTCCCGACCTCACCCCCTTCTCCTCCTCTCCTGAATCCAGGAGAGGGGGTTGGGGGGAGAGGTCACTTTACAAGCAAAACTGATCTATTTTTATTAAGATAATCAACTCCAAAACCTTGTACCGTCATCGCCGCTACTTGAGAGGCAAGCTGAAGCATTTTTCTTAAATCATCTTCCGTCAACAAATCCAAGTCCTGCTTGGTTTTGACACCACGTCTCGCTAAGTCAAACAAAAGGCTCCCGCTAAAGGTATCTCCGGCGCCCGTATCTTGGACTTCTTTTACCTTTGGAGCTTCGATAATGATTTCCTCGCTCCTTGTTCTTAAAAAAGATCCGTTGGAACCCCTTGTCTCCAAAAGCCACATTGGCCCTGCCTTTTCAATGGAATCCTTAAAACGACGGATTTCTTCTTGCGTCCCCTTAATGATAGAGGCCTCTTCCATGACCGGCATTAATCGGCGCCGGCAAAATTCGTCAAAAGAGAGTCCGCTTTTCTCTAAAAGTGCCGCTCTCCAATTAATATCGAAGAAGAGAAGACGAGGAGAAGTTTTGAGAATGGAACGAATCTGCTCCCAAGTTTCGTCGTCGTAGAGCGTATTGGAGGTAAGAAAAAACCAGCCCCTCTCAAGAAACATTCTGGAAAATCGCTTTGTTTCGTTGGGGGTGAACCGGCATACAGGACCTCCGGAAAACCCAACAAATTCAGCCTGTTCAACCCCCCTGACAATGGCCTGACAGCTGTGACTCTCACTGACCGTTAATCCAGACGTATCGACACCCAAACTTTC
The DNA here is from genome assembly GCA_964471095.1 of uncultured Pseudomonadota bacterium. GTDB lineage: Bacteria > UBA10199 > UBA10199 > JACPAL01 > JACPAL01 > CAYYFU01. Next base: position 3,881 of record CAYYFU010000127.1, on the reverse strand, counting down.
TAACTCCCTCTTTAAAAAACGACCGCTCTCGTCGTTTCCAATCCTTCCCCCTAACGTGTAAGAAACATCTTCCTTAAAAGATTTCTTCAGTATTGCAATGGCGGCCGCAACAAACGCCCCTTCGCCACCAAGGTTGTGTCGGTCATTAATCAGGTCATCAACAATGTTTGCAAAAAGGAATAGGTGACTCATAGTTTTTCCCCCTCTCCTGAATCCAGGAGAGGGGGTTGGGGGTGAGGTCAAATTGCCTTCTCGTAGATCCGATAGGTCTTGTATTTCTCAGCCCCCATAAATTCAATTCCGGCATTGATTTTTTCGTTGTCTTCCAGGGTCCAGGAGACTTCACTCCATTGATAGCCAGCCTCCCGACCTCGCCGACCCGCTTCACAGTAAAGAAGGACGGAGAGCCCTCCCAGTATGCTGCCACGATACTCCTTTTTCACGCCCAAAAGTATCAGACGAGCCGATCGGATCCTGCGTCGTTTCACCCGATAGAGCAACTTAATAAGTCCGGTCGGAAAAAGCCTTCCATTGAGGTCACGGATCGCTTCATGGAGGTTCGGGATCGCCAAACAGATCGCCGCCGGTTTTCCCTCCACCTCCGCGATCAGCGCGATCCGGGGATCCAGAATCATCTTGAAATCCTTGGCCGCTTTTTTGATCTCCGCCTCGGTCAACGGGACAAAACCCCAATTCCTCTGCCAGGCGGAGTTAAAGACCTCCATGATGATCCGGACATCCCGATCCATCTGACGAGGATCCACCTCTCGAATCACCAACCCCGGATATTTTCGCACCTCTTCGGCAATTTGCAGGGGGGCCTCCGCAAGCGGTTGCCGGGCATCGTAACGCCAACAGAAGAGATCCTTGGCCTTGGCAAAACCTTGTTGCTCCAGCAAATCACGATAGTACGATGGATGATGGCCCATCAGGATGAACGGTGGGTGTTCAAAACCGTTAACGAGTAATCCGCATTCTTCGTTGATCGAGAGGCTGAACGGTCCACGGATCTTTTTCATCCCCCTCCCCTTCAACCACTTTTCGGCACCTTCAAAAAGGGCCGTTGCAACCTGCGGCTCGTTTTCTGACTCAAACAGGCCAAAAAAACCGGTCTGATCTTGGTGGCACTCATTATGGAGTTGATCGACCTGAGCGGAGATTCGTCCCACGAGGGTCCCGTTTCGATAAGCCAGAAGGAATTCAACTTCGGCATGCTCAAAAAACGGATTTTTTTTACGATTCAAAAAATCGAGTCGTTCCTGAATCAACGGCGGAACCCAGGCGGGATCGTTTCGATAGATCTGCCAGGGGAGTTTGATGAATTGAATCAGCTCACGCCGATTGGAGACGGGTCGGACTTGTACCGATGTCATAGTTTTTGGCCGCTTTGGCAAAGATCTCCAACGCACGGGTTAAGTGGTCCTGGGTATGCGTGGCCAGACAACTGACCCTGAGCATCGCCCGGTCTTTGGGAACAGCGGGGTAAAGAACAGGGTTTGTATACACCCCTGCATCGAGCAGTTCCTTCCAGATCACAAAGGTCTTCATCCCTTCGCCGATAATCACCGGAACCACGGCCGCTTGGGCATCGCCGGTTTCATAACCGATCTGAGCCAATCCGTCGTGAAGGGTAGCGCTATTCTTCCGAACCTGTTCGGCCCGTGCCGGTTCCTGTTTCAAGATCTCCAACGCTGCCAGCGCCGCGGCGGTGCAGGAAGGGGCTAGCGACGCGGAAAAGATCATCGGCCGCCCAAAGTGCTTGATGAAATCGATCGTCTTTTTGTCCGAGGCCACATAGCCGCCGATCGAGGCAAGACTTTTGCTGAACGTCCCGACTAGCAGGTCTATCTCCTGATCGACACCGAAATAATGGGCCGTTCCTCGCCCTCCCGCCCCCATGACGCCGATCCCATGGGCGTCATCGACCGCGATACGGATCTTGTGCTTACGGGCAAGTTTTACAAATTCCGGCAAACGGGCCAGGTCGCCTTCCATGCTATAAACGCCGTCCACCACCAAAAGAATCCCCCGCTCAGTCGGAAAACGGGAAATGACCCGATCGGCATCCACGCTGTCATTGTGCCGAAACGGCACCGCCTCGCCTTGCATCAATCGACAACCGTCATGCACGCTCGCATGGGCAAACTTGTCGACCACCGCCACCGCATGGCGATTGACTAGCGCCGTCAACATCCCAAGATTCGCTTGATAACCGGTGGTAAAAACGAGCGCCGCCTCCTTGCCCAAAAATTCCGCGAGCCTCCCCTCCAACTCCTCGTGCAGCTTGAGCGTTCCGTTCAAAAAACGGGAACCGGTCATGCTGGTCCCGTACTTTTTGACCGCCTCAACGGCCGCCTCACGAACTTTAGGATGAGTGGTAAGCCCCAGATAATTGTTGGAACCGAACATCAGGATTTCACGCCCCTCGTAACGGGCGATCGGCCCCTGATTTTCGTCCAACGCCTGGAAATAGGGGTAAAACCCGGTCGCATTCACCTGGTCGTAGAGTTCCCAAGTGTGTGCTTTTTCAAGGATATCCCGACCTTGCTTCTCAAACTGGGAGGTCCAGCTAGCGACTGACTCTTCAAATTCGTTTTCTGACATAGGGGAGGCTCCTACCGGGAATCTGCAGTCACGTCAAGCGAGCGACTCGGCAAGCAGTTCCACGACATCCTTCGTTTGGATCTGCTCCTCGAGATGCTTGTCGCGGGTCGCATCCCGAAGCATCGTAATACAGAAAGGACAGGCAGAGGCGACAACATTGGGATTGACCGTCTGCAAATCTTCCAATCGTTTGTGGTTCACGCGGGTCCCCACCTTCTCCTCCATCCACATCCGACCACCCCCCGCACCGCAACAACGGCCATTGTCGCGTGACAGTTCAACCTCCACCACCTCGGCGCCAGGAATTTTTTTTAAAATCTTCCTTGGGGCGTCGTAGATCCCGTTGGTACGGCCCAAATAACAGGAGTCGTGGTAGGTGACCCGCTTCGGCAACGGCCGGACCGGCACGATCCTCCCCTGCTCGATCAGCCGGTAGATAAAATCGGTGTGATGGATCACCTCGTAGTTTCCGCCGAATTGGGGATACTCGTTCCCGATGGTGTTGAAACAATGGGGGCAGGCGGTCAGGATCTTCTTCACCTGATAGCGATTCATCGTCTCGATGTTTTGTTTGGCGAGCGTCTGATAGAGGTACTCGTTCCCGATCCGCCGAGCCGGGTCACCGGTGCAAAACTCTTCTTTCCCCAGGATTGCAAAATCGACAGTGGCCTTTTGGAGGATTTTTACAAACGCGGTTGCAATCCGCTTGTTGCGGTCATCGAACGACCCGGCACATCCGACAAAATAGAGATACTCCGCCTTGGGGTGCTCCGCAAAGGTCTTAACCCCTAACGACTTGCACCAATCGGCCCGCGTCTCGAAGCTCAATCCCCAGGGATTGGAGTTGGTCTCCATATTCCGGAAACTGTTCTGGACCTCGACCGGCATCACCCCTTGCGTCAGCACCAGGTGGCGGCGCACCCCGACAATCCGGTCGACAAACTCAATCCCCACGGGGCAGGCCTCCTCGCAAGCCCTGCAGGTGGTGCAGGACCAAAAGACTTCGGGATCGATTATATCGGGGGAGAGATACCGCTCTCCCCCCGAGCCCCCCATCTGATTTGCCATAGCCTCACCGCTCACTCTCCTCATTTCTTGCCGCATATCGATGTTGAGCTGTTTCGGGTTCAGGATCTTGCCGGTGTCGGTCGCCGGGCAGACCGAGGAGCAGCGTCCACACTCCGTGCATGTCGCCACATCGAGCAGGTATTTCCAGGTCAGATCGGTCAGCTTTCCCATCCCGAAAGAGGTCGCCTTCTCATTCTCCAGATTGAGGT
>CAYYFU010000126.1:0-5198 GCA_964471095.1 uncultured Pseudomonadota bacterium | reverse complement strand
CCGCCCAGCGAGTTGTAAAATTCCGGCCGCATCACCCCATCCGGCATCGTCGTGTCACTAAACAGGGACCCAAGCAGCGGCAGTGCCTCGCCAGTAAAGGCCAGCTGCCAACGCATCAACATCATGAAGGAAAAACCGATCAAGAGGAAAACCAGGGCGGTCAAGGCGTATTGAAGCCCGATCACCTTGTGATCGACAGAAAAAATGTAACGCCGGACAAGGTTTAACTGAGGCTTGCTCACTGTGCTTCTCCTGTTCCCTGAAGTAACTGTTCTTGCTCGGCCATCCAGGCGTCAAACGCCTCCGGCGTATCAATACTGACAAATCCCCGCATCAGGGTGTGCCCCACCCCACAAAGCTGGGCACAGGAGATCTCAAACTGACCGGTCTCGGTCGCCTCCCACCAGACGGAGTTCACCATCCCGGGGATCGCATCCTGTTTGACCCGAAGCACCGGGATCCAAAAGCTGTGGATCACGTCTTTAGAGCTCAAGTGGGCAATCACCGGTTTCCCGACCGGAAAATGAAGCTGGTTCACGGTGGTGATGTCATCCCGCGCCGCCGGGTCGTTTAAATCAAGACCCAGCGGATTACTGTCGGTCACGCTCTGAATATCCGTCTTCCCAAACTGGCCATCGCGTCCTGGATAATGGATATTCCAGACAAACTGCTGGGCAACGACCCGAACCACCAAGGAATCTTCGGCCGGCGGAAAATCGCTCTTGTATTTCGACCAAACCGGGTACGAAAGTCCGATCAACAAAAAGGCCTCAAAAACCACCACCCCCACTTCAATCAGTTTCGGGATCCTGGTCTTGGTCGATTCATAGTTTGGGGCATGGTCGGGTCGGGCGCGGAACCGGATGAGACAGTAGACGAGAAAAATTCCCCAGCCGACAAAGAGGACGACCATAAAAATATGGACGATGTTGATCAGAGAATCGATCTGGTGCCCGTAGGTGGAAAGATTCGGGGGAAACCCCCAGCCGTAGACAACGTTTTCCATAAAGGAGCGGTTGGGTAACACACACCTTCTGAATCGTCAAGAATGAAGAGGTTCCGTTGACACCTTTGAAACAGGGGTGTTAGGCGGGAGGGATGCGCTTTTTCTCTTGGTCCCTGGTCGGTCTCACTTTTCTGCTGATCCTCTGGGGAGGGGTCGTTCACAATACCGAATCCTCACTTGCCTGCCCCGACTGGCCGCTTTGTTTCGGACAGCTGATGCCGGAGATGAAAGGGAACGTTGCGGTTGAACATGGACATCGACTGCTTGCCTCTGCGGTGGGACTGTTGACCCTGATTCAGGCCTTTCTCTTGAGAAAGGGGCCGTTGTCACGCCTCGGTATCCTCTCGGTGGGACTCGTTATCTTTCAGGGTCTGTTGGGTGGGCTGACCGTCCTGTATCAACTGCCCCCGCTTGTCTCGACTCTTCATTTGGCGATCTCCCTGCTCTTCTTCACAACTTTGATACTCATTGCAAATCGAAATCCCCCCATCCCCCCTTTTGCAAAGGGGGGCAAGGAGGGATTTATCATCCACTTAACTTTGTTTTTGCTGTTTTCTCAAATGGTGCTCGGGGCGTACGTGCGCCACAGCGGCGCCGGCCTGCTCTGCCCCGACATCCCGTTCTGCTATGGGGACCCTTGGCCCGACTCCCTCTACCGACAGATCCATATGGTTCACCGATTCGGCGCGGTGGTGGTGGTGGGCCTGCTCGCGATCTTGGCCTTCAAATCCGCCCGTGACCCCGGAACGCTGAAATGGCTGGCGATCCTCCTCGGTCTCTCTCTGCTCCAAATCTTCCTGGGGATTTATAGTATTTTAAGTTGGCTCGGGCTTCCGGCCGTCACGGCCCATCTCGGGCTTGCGACCCTCATTTGGGGGCTTTTGATTTGGGTCAGGGAAAGAGCAGGGGTTCCATGAGCCTCAGGTTTATCGAACTGATCAAGCCACGCATCACCCTGTTGGTCCTGCTGACCACCAGTTGCGGCCTGCTCCTGGCGCCCCAACGACCTTCTGCAGCGATTATTTTCTTCACCCTCGTGGGGGTCTTTTTCCTCGTCTCCTCGGCGAACAGCTTAAACATGTATCTGGAGCGCGACATCGATGCCTTGATGAAGCGGACCCAAAACCGCCCGCTTCCGTCGCGACGCCTTTCCCCCAGAGCTGCCCTGATCTTTGGAGGGTCGCTCGCCCTGCTCGGTTTGGGGGTCTTGGCCCTTCGCACCAATCATTTGACCGCCTGGTTGGGACTGATCGCCTTTGTCAGTTACGTCCTGTTCTACACCCCGTTGAAGCAAAAGAGCCACCTGGCTTTGTTGGTCGGGGCCATCCCCGGTGCCCTCCCCCCGTTGATCGGTTGGACATCGGCGACCGGTTTGATCTCCCCCCTAGGGATGGTCCTCTTCTTTATCCTGTTTCTCTGGCAGATCCCCCACTTCATCGCGATCGCCCTCTCTTATCACCAGGAGTACGCCGCGGCCGGTATCCAAACCTTTCCGCTGGTCCATGGGGAGCGAAGCGCCAAATATCTGCTGCTTCGCTACTTGATCGGACTCTACGCCGTTACCCTCTATCCCGTCATCCTCGGGACCCATGGACTCCTCTACTTCTCCATTGCCTTCCCGTTGGGTGGTCTCTTCCTCGTTTATGGCCTCCTGGGTCTAGCCCCTCGCTCGACACCCGGCTGGTCCAACAAATTCTTTTTAATTTCAGTTATTTACCTGCCGTTGCTGTTGATTGCCTTAACCGTCACCTCACTCTACTAAACCATTGATGGTATCGGGACCCGGTTTTTGGGTCTTGAGCCCCCGGACTGTCAGTTTTTTGACACATTTTGACCATTGTTGATACGTTCCAACGCCTCCCAAGAGACTGGTTGTTTTAATAATTAATAGTAATTTCAAATACTTAATGAAAATTCCCCCCCCAGGGTATGGGAATTGCTTTATCTAACAGGTATGAGATACCGGAAGCACCTGGCCCTGGTTTTGGGCCTTTTTCTTTTAACGATCGGCCCGATTGCGCAACGCCCTTATCTGACCGCGCCCGAGCAGATCCACCTGATCCTGCAAGAGGAGGCGCTGAAGCTCGATCAACTGACGAAGCGGGAGCTGACGGCTACGGTCCTCACCCTCTCTCATGAATATTCGATCGATCCGATCCTGATCCTGGCCGTCATCAAGGTCGAGAGTCACTTTGACCCCAAGGCGCTTTCCGCCAAGGGGGCCCGTGGTTTCATGCAGCTGATGCCGGTCGCCGCTCGTGAGTCGGCAAAAGAACTGGATATCAAAGACCATCATCGGAGGTTGCATGAGCCGATGTTGAATGTCCGGGTCGGGGTTCATTACCTCGCCCAACTGATCAAACGATTCAAAGGAGATCTGGTCAAGGCGTTACTCGCCTATAACCGGGGACCGACCGCCGTTTCCCGGGATTATAAGAATCGATCGGTGCCGCTCAACGGTTACCAGCTGCGGGTCCTCAATACCTACCGGGAATTTTTAAAGGGCTAGAATCAGCACAGCGACCATCAAGGCCCCCGCAAAATAGAACGGTCCCCCTTGCCAGTGATCATACAAAAAACCGGCCATTACCGGCCCGATCACCCGGCCGAAACTCGCCGCTGCCTGAAAAGTCCCCATCACGGCGCCCCTCCGGTGGGAACCGGCCGTTTTTGAGACCAGACTCAACAACGCCGGCTGGCTCAACCCCCGTCCGACCGAAGAGGTCAATAACGGGATCAACAGGACCCAGACCGACGGCATTTTAGGAACAAAGAAAAAGGCGACACCGAGCAGTACCACTCCAAAGGCCAACAATCGCCTTTCCCCGAAACGATCCGCGAGCATCCGGATCATCCCGCCCTGGATGATCACCATCACGAGCGCCATGACGGTCAGGATATAGGCGACATGGATGGCATCAAAGGCGAACCGATCCATCATAAAGAGGGCAAAGGTAGTTTCCAATTGGTTTACCGAGACGGTAAAGACAAAATAAAGCAGGCAAAACTTGAGCAGAGTCCGATCGGACAAGAGCGACGGCTGAATTCCCGACTCGACCGGATGATGTCGCGGCGGCTCCTGCAAAAAGAAGGCGGCATAAAAGAGATTCAGCGCATTCAGGGCGGCGGCCACAAGGATCGGGACATGATAGCCGTAGCGGGAAAAAAACCCGCCGATCGCCGGCCCGAGGATAAAACCGATCCCGAATCCGGCCCCGATCAGCCCCATCCCCTTGGCCCGGTCCTCCTCGCTCGTCACATCCGCCACATAGGCGGTCGCCACGCCGATATTCGCGGCAAAAAAACCGGAGAGGAGCCTTCCGGCAAAGAGCATCCAGAGGGCGTGGGCGTTTCCCAACAGCAGCAGCGCAAAACAACCCCCGGTGATCGTCACCAGCATCACCCATTTCCGCCCCATCCGATCGGACAATTTTCCCCAGAGCGGGGCGCAGATGAACTGCATCAGCGAGTAGGAGGTTAACAGGAAACCGAGAACGGTCGCGCTGGCGCCATACTGCACGGCATAAAACGGAAGGATCGGGACGACAATCCCGAAACCGATCAGGTCGATCACGATCACACTAAAAAGGATGATCAGAGAGTGTTGAGGACGCCCCGCCGTTGACATCGGAGTTGGTCCTATGCCACCAAACGGAGGATGACGCAAGAATTCCTTGGGGAAACTATCGCGGCGATTAACGCCTGTTTAAACAGCCTGGCGGCGATTTTTTTGGTTGCGGGGCTTGTGGCGATCAAGATGAAGCGGGTCGCAATTCATCGCGCCCTGATGGTGACCGCCCTTGGGATCTCGGTGTTGTTCCTTGTCTCGTACCTGACCCGCTTCTACCTGACCGGTGTTCATCGGTATCCCGGCACAGGAACGATCAGGACCGTTTATTTGACCCTTTTGACCTCCCATACGATCCTCGCCGCCGTTACCCCATTCCTTGCGATCCGGACCTTGTACCTCGCTTGGCGGCAAAGATTCGCCGAGCACAAAAAAATCGCCCGGATCACCTGGCCGGTCTGGATGTACGTCTCCGTAACCGGGGTCGTGGTTTATTTGATGCTGTATCGCCCGCTCAACTAACCGGAAACCGGCTGACCGTCCACCATCTGGAACCAGTTGTCCGGGATCGGCGCCGACTTGTCGCTATAGACCGGGATCCAGCCGTCCGGGATCGGCTCGGCG
>CAYYFU010000125.1:0-5210 GCA_964471095.1 uncultured Pseudomonadota bacterium | reverse complement strand
ATTCGCGATGCCTCCCGAATCAAGGGTTGTGCCAGCCCCACAAGGCAGATGATTCCGTTGAAGTCTTTTTCCATGATACTGACGATTCGACGATAGGTTGGGGAGTCAATCCTCCCCTCCCTCTTGGACCTTTCCAAAAAAGAGGTCAATTCCACCGGCGTCAGCAAGCTGGTTGAAACGACATCCGCCTGATCCAGCAGGCGGCGTGCTTTATCGCTCCCCGTTTCCTCAATGTATTTCTTTGCCACCGCAGAAGAATCAACGTAGGCGATCATGAGTCCTCATCCCTCATCTGCCGGATCATTTCGCTGGCGGTCGGTCCAGGCGTCATCTTGACCGCCTTGAACGGGATGTGGCGATAGCGTCCTCCGGAAACGATAAAGCCCTCTTTCTTCCACTTCTCGATGAGCCTATCGATATCTTGACGCGCCTTTGCTTTAGAACGTGCCTTCGTCGTCACCGGCTTGAGACGGGAAAAAAATCCCACCACCCGGTTACGCACCTTGACGGCAACCGTCTCCCCGGCTTGCATGAGTTGAACATAATAACTGAGCCGGCTTTTTAATTCCCTGATCCCGACCTCGACCATAAAACTGCCTCCGATGTAGTCACATTATATTAAAGTGACTACACTTGTCAACTCAAAGCCTTTTCTCTCATTGTCTTGATCGCCTCGAGTTCCTTCAAATGCATCAGATCCTTGGGACGACCGGCAGCCTTTTTTGCCCGAATCAATTCATGCAGGGAGATCACATAGATTTTCATTCCATAGAGGTCGGATGGTTCTGCTGATTTCATCAGTTGTTCAAAACTACCGGCACCCGAAATCTCTCCCAAAAAATCGAGATCTCCCAAGGAGGTCTTAAAGGTAAAGTTCATCCCAAACCTGATCGCCTTTTCATCCAGTTGAAACGGAAGGTTCTCAGGAGCCCCCCTGAGCTTGGCGTCAATGCTCTTGAGGAATTTAACGATCCCTTTTATATTTTCCGCGGTTCTTTGGTAACAGATATCCAGGTCATTTGTCTCGTAGGAGGAGCCATAAAAGACGGCGGCAAGACCCCCGACCAGGACAAAATTGATCTTTTCTGCAATCAACCTCTTGAGAACAACATCAAACTGGGTCATATTTCTTCCAGGCGATCCCTCGTATTGAATCAACAAAAGAATGGAATTCCTGGTGCTTTTGGAGTCTCTCGGTAGGGGACAGCCTTAGGTTTTCCTGAAGCAGGGTCAGATCGATCCCAAAATCCTTCGCCTCCTGGATAGGATCCGGCTTGAGCCGCATGATAAAATCCTCGATCTCCTCCCCGGTCAGGGCAACCAGCGCCCGGATTGGCTTTCCCCGCTTGGTCAGTAAAATGGTGTCATCCAACCGAATGAACTTTGAGGGGTTTCTGCTAAATTCTCTAATACTTATAAATTTCATATAGTTACAAATGTACGATCATTTGTACGTATATTCTGCACCTAGAGATGTCCTTTGTCAAGGACCCGATAGGCTCTTCTTACGACTGTCTCTTGATCAAGCGATCGAGTTCAACACGCAGGCGGGGCAGGATTTCGTCGTAGGAAAACTGGCCGATCTGCTGATCCTTTTTCTTGAGGTTCACGAAATTCGCGGCGCACCACAACCCCAAGTCCGCATCGTCGGTCTCCCCGGGGCCGTTCACCCGGCAACCCATCACCGCGATCGTGATCGCATGCTGCTTCGCAAACTGGGCCATCTCTTTCACCGCGATCGCCAGCTCGACAAACTTTTCATTCTCGACTCGAGAGCAGGAGGGACAGGAGATGATATTCAATTTTTTATCGCCGAACTCGGGGACGGAGCGAAACCGCCCCTCTTGGATATCCCTCAGGATCTGACGGGCGACGGTGATCTCCTCCCCCTTCCGATCAAACGGAACCGTCAGGGAGATCCGGACCGTGTCGCCGATCCCTTGAGAAAGCAGTTGTTCAAACGCGACCCGGGTCTTGATAATCCCTTCCGGCGGCAACCCGGCCTCGGTCACGCCAAGATGCAGCGGAACATCCGGCCTTAAGGAGTGAAAGCGGCGGTTGATCTTGATCACGGTCTGCGGATCGGAGTCCTTCAGCGAAACCAGATAATTCTTGAACCCAACCCCATCTAAAAAATGGCAATGCTCGAGGGCCGATTGGACAATCGCCTCGTCATGATCCTCTGGATACCGTGCCAACCAGTCCGGGTCGATCGAACCGCAATTCACCCCAACCCGGATCGCACAATTATTTTTGGATGCCTGATCGGCCAGCCAGGCAACCTTCTCTTTGTTTGACCTGTTTTTTTCATGATGGTGAAGATGGCCCGGGTTGTACCGAATTTTTTGGACAAAGGGGGCGATTGTTTCGGCCAACCGATAACTCTCCTGCAGATCGACCGAGAGGGGGACCGCTGTCTCCTGCGAAAGGTCTTTTAAGGCTGCTGCATCCTTATCGCTGTCAATGGCGACGCGGATCAGGTCCGCCCCCGCCCTCTCCAAAAGACGGATCTGTTTCAGGGTCGCCTCACGATCCTGCGTCCGGGTGGCACACATACTCTGGAGGGCAATCGGATGCAATCCGCCCAGTTTCAAACGCCCGATTTTGATTTCACGACTGGTCCGGTTCATCTTGGAATCAACACGCAGCCGCCACTGCCGGACGAAGAGGAATTTTCGCAGCTGCCATCCGCCTCAACACAGCTATCCGTCTCGGTTTTAAGCTCAACCTCAAGAATCCTTTCTTCCACAGAGGCGGCATCAAAACCGGCGAGGGAGAAATTGTCAAGCCCCCCGACCGAGAGGCTGTTGACGTTTCCGCTGGTGTTGGCAAGCGTAAAATCAATGCCGGAGACGGTCGAACCACCGCCCGTATTGACATTGGAATTATAGGTCTGCTCATCAAAGGTCGGCTGCTGACCGCTCCCTTCACAGGGGGGGATTCCCGATGAGTTTCGAAAGCTTGCATCAATCGGCTCCACCTCCACCGTATAAGATTGGCTGGGGTTTAAACCCTGGATCGAATAATCCCCATCGCAGGAGTCATCAAAGACCCCGTTCGGACAGAGTTGGCCGGAGACAAACGAGATCGCATCGGTCCTTGTCTGGTTGGGATCGGTGTTCCGGGCCACGAGATTGGCGCAGGCAAATCCCGACGTCCCATCGTCGTCCCGAACTGTCCCGGATACGGTAAAAGTGGAGCCGGCAAAACTCTCTTCCGGATAGAGAAAGGCGAGACCCATGGCGTCATCCCGCTCCGGCGTCTTGAAATTCGCCCCATTCCCCTGAATAAAAAAGGAATACATCGTGGTGATCTTGTCGTCATTGGAGGTGTCGGCATCATCCGCCTCGTCGAGGTTCACCTGAGAGTGGTTCAACCCCAGAAAATGGCCGATTTCGTGGACAATGAATGAGGTGAAATCGTCGTCCGAAAAACTCAAACCCAGGAGCTGACACCCCTCCATCGCCACCCCCTGAAGACAAGCGGCATTAAAAACCGCCTCCCCCTTTGCGGCGGCCCCGGTACTGGAGTCAAAGGTCACAATGGCGGCAAAGCCCAGGGTGACAAACTGGTTCCCGGTCCCAAAAAACTTGGCGACCACGGTTCCGTCGTCATCGATCACGATCGGATTTTTGCCGTCACTCCGAGGGCCGCTGGGACAAGCGGAGGAATCGTAAAGATAGCAGCAGACGTTGTCGGCATTGACGTCCACACCAAGACGCTGGCGATCATAACTCAAATTTGACTCGCTCAAATCGGCCCATCGACTCAGCCCCTCATCGATCAGGGCCGTGACATCCTTGCCCCGGACATCCAGATCGCATTCGAGATCGATCCGAACCGGCAGGCTCCATTTGACAACGTGGCCCATCGCGGTCACCGAGCGAGGCCCATAGGCGTCGAGGCCGGGGGAGAGGAGCAGGCAAAGCAGAGTCACAAGGCCGAGTCTCATGAGATTAGGGAGAAAGCTTCTTCACCAGAGAAACAAAATCATCCAGGGGCAATTTTTCTCCCGATTTTTGCAAAAGCCCTTTCTCCCGGCGGGTCAGTGATTGCGCCTTGAGACGTGGACTCCGGGTGAGTCCCAACAGGAGTCCACGATTTTTCACCCCATTGGTGACGAATTTTTTTCCCTGTCCGTCCTTCTGGACAACAAACTTCCCTTGAAGAAGACCGATCGGTGCGGTCAATCCCCACTCACTCGGGGCGCTCAGGAACAGCACGACCTCCTCCTCCGGCTCATAACGGGGGAGATCACTGAACATCGTCGTTCCAGAAAGTTTTCCTGACCGGTCGGTGGAGACAAGGACGATCTGCCTGAAGGTCACCCGTTCTGACGGTTCCCCCTTCAGGGTTTCCGACACCTTAAAGGTCACCGTGTCAACGGCACGACCGTTCTGATCCCGCCCTGAACGGACCTCCTCACAGCGACCGATAAAAATTTTGTCCGCCAGAACCGTCAGTTGCTCCAGATTCAGTTGTTGAACAAGAAACGCCGGCGCCACCGCGGGCAGAAAAATCGCAGCCAATAGAAAAAATCGAAAACAGCGCAAGGGCTAATCCTCCTTATAAATCCGAAACTCCTGACCACTGGCGCTGTTCTTATACCAGATTTGCCGAAAGTCTTCGAGGGCTACTTTTTTGGGGAAAAAGAGGTTGAAGGTCACCGTATAACCGATCGGCACCACCTCCGGATATTCGATCAGATCCCGCCTCCTCGGTGAGAGCCGGTTCCAGCTCTTGCGATCCTTATGCCGCAGACTGTTAATGGCCCGAATTTTTTTACCCGATCGGTCCACGACAATCCAGCGATCCCTCCGGGCCTCCATCCGGATTAGTTGAAGAGAGGTGTTTCGAATCCCAACCGAAAGAGTCTTGTAGGCGGGAAGAAGTTTATCCAGTTTCGAATCATACTGCGCATCAATGGAAAAACCGTAGCGGGGGATAAAACGGCCGGCCTGGGCCTCGGCAACCTCCGGTTTTCTCTTTCCGGCACATCCCCCCTGAATCAGGAGCAGCAGAAGGAAGAGTCCGACGGTTTTTTTCATCAATCGTCCATGACGTCACTTGAGACCAATGTCAATTGAATAACGCTCCTTGGCAATCCGATCCGTAAAGTGGCAGGCGGCCCAGTGACCGGGGAGCCATTCCCGGAAAACCGGGACCTCCTGACGACAACGCGCCTCGGCAAAAGGACAGCGGGGATGAAA
>CAYYFU010000124.1:597-5285 GCA_964471095.1 uncultured Pseudomonadota bacterium | reverse complement strand
TCACGGTGATCAATAACAAGGAAAGGAGCAGCATCAGAAAAAAGATCAGCGAGGTTTTTTGATGTTCCTGAAGCTCGCGAAGGGAGTAGGCGGCCTGAAAAAAACCGATCCGTTCTTCAACCGCCACCAGCGGGGCCACAAACCAAAGGACGGACTCCTCCTTCCATTCCCGTTCTTCCGCCCACTCGGACTCGGGATTCGTCAGTCGGTTGATCACCTCGGCTTCCAAAGAGGAGGAGGCGGAACCGGGTGGATAATCCGCCAGTAATTTCCCCTCTCCATTGTAAACCGCCAACCCCTCCACCCCTTGAGCCTGGCTGAGTCGTTCCAGTTCCAGGGAGAGGGTTTCCACTTTTCCCTCAAAAATCGGATCGACCAAGGCCCGCTCCTCGCTTTTCTTAAAGGTCCGGAGCAACAACTGGTGGTCCCCTAAAAATTGTTCCTTCTGCCGCTGCTGATACGGGAAGAACCCGATCCCAAAAAGAATGGAAACGACCAACAGGGTCAGGGCGATCGCCCCATTGATTTCCGAAACGAGGGATTTCATGGCTGGACCATTAAAAAGTATCGCGATTTTTGGCTCTGCGCGTAGCGGTTGATAATCGCCCCCTTGATCGGATTCCGATTTTCGTCGAACCGGATCGGTCCTGTCACCCCCACAAAGCCTTGGGTTGCCGCCAGCGCATCGCGAATTTTTGTTCGGTCAATCGCCTGAGCCCGCGTCATCGCATCGGCCAACAGCAGGGTCGCATCATAGGCGAGGGCGGTCCCGCTCAAGATCTCCCCCTCACCAAATTTCTTCCGGAACGAGGCGACAAAATGCCGGCTGATCGGCTGGGGGCTTTCGGGATTCCAGGCCTTGACCTCATAGCCGTCCTCCACCACCCCCCCCAGATACTTCGGCATCGCATCCCCCCATCCATCGGCACCGAGGATCGGAAGATGGATTCCCATTTTGTAGGCCTGTTTCATGATCAGTCCGGTCTCCTTTTCATACCCCGGCAAATAAATCGCCTCCGCCTTGGATCCCTTGATCTGATGAAGCGCCTCGGAATAATCCAGAGAATCCTTCAGATAGGGAACCTGCGACACCACTTCCCCACCGCGACTGCGAAACTCCTTGTCAAAAAAAACCGCGAGGTCGGTGCTGTAATCATTACCGCTCTGATACAGGGTCGCCACTTTCTGGATATGAAGATGATGGCGGGCAAACTGCGCCATCAATCGCGCCTGAAAGGTGTCGAGGTAACAAACGCGAAAAATATAGTTGCCGACCTGGGTCACCTTGGGATTGGAGGAATAATTGGAGACCATCGGAACACCGGCCTGTTGCGCAATCGGGGCAATCGCCAGGGAATGATCGCTCCAGGAGGAGCCGATAATGGCGATAACCCCACGGGCCACCGCCTCCCTGGCCGCCTCCGTGGACCCGACCACGGTGCTTCTATTGTCACAAACCGCCAGCTCGATCGGACGGGCGCGCACCCCCCCTCGGGCGTTGATCTCTTCCACCGCCAACTGAACTCCCTGCAAATGCCGGAGATTGGAATTGGCCCCGCGACCGGTCAGTGAAAAGATCGCGGCAACGGGAATGCCCTCTCCCGGCCCCGCGGCAACTCCCGACGAAAGGAGCCCCAGCGTGAGCGAAATCACGATGAAGGTTTTTTTCCCCAAGCGCGCCTATCTTACCTATCTCTTCGTTGCTTTTCCATCGAGATTTGCTATGTCCCTCATTGATGACAAGCCCGGGTGGCGGAATAGGTAGACGCATGGGACTTAAAATCCCAAGGCCCGAAAGGGCCGTGCCGGTTCGAGTCCGGCCCTGGGCATTTATTGCAATCGTTTGCGTCGTTATTGCGTGCTCCACCTCCCCTCATCTCCAGTTCGTCCATCGTCCCCCGCAGAGAAATTTCGAATCCTATACAGCCACGGGGGAAACAATGATGGTCGCCACCGCTCATGACTTGGCGACGCAGGCCGGATGGGAGGTTCTCAAAAAGGGAGGGAACGCCTTCGATGCCGCCGTGGCGGTCTCCTTCGTGATTTCGGTCACCCATTCGTATCATACCGGGATCGGCGGGGGGGGATTTGCCCTGATCCGCGAGGCAAAAACAGGCAAGGTCCACGCCCTCGATTTTCGGGAAAAGGCACCTGCCGCGGCCCGGCGGGATATGTTTCTTCGTGAGGGAGAGCTGCAGCCCTCGCTGAGCACCGATGGACCCTTGGCGGTTGCCGTTCCGGGTTTGGTCGCAGGCATCATCGAGATTTACGATCGATTCGGGAGCGGTACGATGACGCTCTCTCAACTCCTCGAACCGGCCATCCGAGTGGCAGAGGATGGATTTCCCGTCACTCCCGACATCGCGCTGGCCATCCAGTCACGGGCACAGGTGCTCGCCCAGTACCCTGAATCGGCACAAATCTATCTCCCCGGGGGAAGACCTCTTCAGGAGGGAGAGAGGCTGGTCCAAAAAGACCTTGGGAAGACCTTGCGAAAGATCGCCGACCAAGGGGCGGCCGGATTTTACCGGGGACCGGTTGCCAAGGCGATCGTCACGGGGGTCAAGCGGCACGGCGGGATCCTGACGCTGGAGGACCTGGCCCGTTATCAAGTGAAGGAGAGAAGGCCGATTGCCGGGACGTATCGCAACTATCAGCTCTTTCTGATGCCGCCCCCCAGTTCCGGGGGGGTCCATATCGCCCAAATGCTAAACATCCTCGAGGGGGACTCCCTGAAAGAACCTCAGTCGGCGGAAACCTTCCACCTCTTGGCAGAGACATTTCGTCGGGCCTACCGGGACAGGGCCCTCTTCTTGGGGGATCCGGACTTTGTTTCAATCCCGGTGGAACGATTGACCTCCAAGGAGTACGCGCGTGAACTTCGTGAATCGATCCAAGAGACCGTCCTCCCTCTTCCCGAAGAATCCCCTTCCACCACCCATTTTTCGGTGGTCGATCGGGAGGGGAATATCGTTGCCTCGACCCAAACGATCAATCTCTATTTTGGATCGGGCCTCGTCGCCGCCGGAACCGGCATCCTGCTGAACAATGAAATGGACGATTTTTCCTCGCAGCCGGGGGCGCCGAACGCCTTCGGTCTGGTGGGAGGGGCCGCCAACGCGATCGAACCGAACAAACGCCCCCTCTCCAGCATGTCCCCTACCATCGTGCTGGACCCGACGGGACAACCTTTTGCCATCCTGGGGGCGGCAGGCGGTTCCCGAATCATCACCTCGGTCCTTCAAGCCCTGGTCAACCTGATCGACTTCCACCTCCCTCCGCCAGAGGCGATCGCCGCCGCGCGGGTCCACCAGCAGTGGAAACCGCCAGTCACGGAAATCGAAACCGCCCGATTGCTCGATCAGATCGGCCCGGCGCTGAAGAAGCGGGGGCATCAGATTCAGCCGATGGATCCTGTCAGACTGGCCAATGTTCACGCGATTGTCCGTTGGAACCGACAATGGGTCGGGGTTGCCGACCCACGCGGTGAAGGAACAGCCCGGGGAGAATAATCGATGCCTCATGCCTTGGAGAATTTCGACCTGAAACGGATCCTCAAGACCGCCCTGAAAAACGGGGGGGATTATGCCGACCTCTACGGTGAAGCAACGGAAAGCCTGCAACTGATCGCCGAGGAAAAGAGACTGGACAAGGTGAACCCATTGATCGACCACGGCATCGGGCTTCGAGTCCTCTGGAAGGGGAAAACCGTATACGGTTACACCAATGATCTTAACGAAAGATCTCTGCTGGAGCTTGCCGATCGACTCTCCGCAGCGATCCAGGCCGAAAAGATCGAACCGGTCATTCCGTTTAAAACAATCCCCGCTTCTCTTCAGCAGACGATCAAAAAACCCCCCTTTTCCGCCCCGATGGAGAAAAAGAGGGAATTGATCCGGGAGGCGGAACAGATCGCCTGGGGGTATGATCCGCAGATCCGTCAGGTCAAGGTCCTTTATGCCGATATCCGGAAACAGGTCACCCTCGCCAACTCGCTGGGTGAAGTGACTCACGACGACCGGATCTACACCCTCTTCTATGTCCAGGTCGTTGCGGGGAAGAATGGTCAGATTCAGACCGGCTATCATCCGGTCGGGGGGCTCGTCGGCCTGGAGCTTTTTGATGAGATCAAACCTGAAGCGGTGGCTCGAAAGGCCTGCGCCCAGGCGATCCGGATGCTTTCGGCACGGAAGGCACCGGCCGGGACGATGCCGGTCGTGCTTTCTTCGGAGGCCGGCGGGACGATGGTCCATGAGGCGGTGGGGCATGGATTGGAGGCGGATCTGGCCAGCGAGGGGCTTTCGGTTTACCACAAAAGAATCGGCCAAAAGATTGCGAATGAGACCATCAACGTGGTGGATGATGCGACCCTTCCCAACAAGCGCGGATCGTTTCTGTTTGACGATGAGGGGGTTCCTGCCGAGCGGACGGTGCTGATTGATCGCGGAATTTTGAAAAATTATATGTATGATCGACGGATGGCGCTCAAGGATAGCGCTCAGCCGACCGGAAACGGACGACGTGAGTCGTACCGTTTCAAACCGATCTGTCGGATGACCAATACGATGATCCTCCCGGGGACCGATGATCCGGACTCGATTATCCGGGGCACCGAGAAGGGACTTCTCGTCAAAAAAATGGGAGGGGGCCAGGTGAATACGGTCAACGGTGATTTTATCTTTGAGGTC
>CAYYFU010000124.1:0-587 GCA_964471095.1 uncultured Pseudomonadota bacterium | reverse complement strand
ATGCGCGTGCCGACAAACTGCAGGCGGGGAGTGAACGCGCCGATTTCGTCTTCGAGGTGAATGAGGGGTACCTGATCGAAAAGGGAGTGATCGGAGACCCGGTCCGTGGCGCCGTCTTGACCGGCAACGGCCCGCGCGTCCTTCAGACCATCGACAAGGTAGGGAAGGACTTGGGTTTCGGGATCGGCACCTGTGGCAAAGACGGCCAAGGGGTACCGGTCGGGGACGCGCAGCCGACGATCCGAATACCGGAACTTGTCGTCGGAGGAGTATCAGGGAGTTAGGGGGATTCTGTCTGCAAGTTGCTGATCACTTAAGAAACATCCACGCACTTCAACCCTTCCAACCGGGCCGCTGTGAGCAGATCATGGTCGGCACAAATGAACTCCAATTCTCCACTGCTATTCTTTTGGGTGGCTAAGACCGACGCCAACTGGATGGCATCCTGAGTTCTCAACCGACGCTGTCGAACGATTCGCGATGCCTCCCGAATCAAGGGTTGATCCATCCCCACAAGGCAGATGATTCCGTTTAAGTCTTTTTCCATGATACTGACGATTCGACGATAGGTTGGGGAGTCAATCCTC
>CAYYFU010000123.1:0-5286 GCA_964471095.1 uncultured Pseudomonadota bacterium | reverse complement strand
GGGGCTCACGTCGCCCCCTCGACCGGCAAAGCCGGATCGAGCCTCCCCCTCAACGGCCCTTCGGGCCTGGTTCATTACTTTTTACTCCCAACGAAACTTGGTGGCGCCGATCATGATCATATCCCCCTTCTTCAGGAGTTTCGATTCCACCTCAATGCCATTCACAAAGGTCCCATTTTTACTGACCAGATCCAGGATCCCGATCCCCGATTCATCGTAAAAAATCATCGCGTGCAGACGCGAAACCGCGCTATCCCGGAGGTAGATATCCGCCATCCGACGAAACGTCCCCAACGAACCCTCTTCCGATGTGGCCGGTGCTTCCTTTCGAAACTGCTTGGCAATGTAATTCACGACGAGCTTTTTGGCCTGCTCGTCCAGCGTCACCGCCGAGGCAACGCTGAAGGCACGCGTCTTTTCCGTTTCATCCAGGGAGCGACCGACCGCTCGACAGCTCCCCTTCTCAATCTCAATCACCTCTCCCTTGTTTTTCCCCTCCACCACCAACAGCCGAACCTTGGGCCCGGCCCCCCCATCGGTGGGGGCCTCGGCGGCAGAGGTCCCGCCCGCCCGCGCCTCCTCCACCAGCAACAGCGGGATCCCATTTTTCACCGGGAACAGGAGCGTGCAGGCAGGGCAATAAAGCCCCCCCTCTTTGGTTTGAGGTTCGAGTCCCCCTTTACAGCGGGGGCAGGCGATAACGCTCAACAGTTCTTCAGAGATCATCAATCGACCTTGATCGGTCCCTTGAATTTGTCGTTATAGATCTTGATGACTCGGACCGTCAGGTCATCCTTGGCGGCGGCATAAAGGACGGCATCCTGGGAGTTTTCCACAATCAGGGTGTACCCCTCCTTCTTGCCCAAATCCTCGCAAATGCCCCGCAAATTCTTCAGGATTTGCGTGGTGATCCGCGCCTCTTTTTCCGCGATCTGCTGACGGTAGTCGCCAAAATTCTTCTGCAGGTCCATGAACTTTTTATTGAAGCCCTCCTCTTTGGTTCGGAGCGCCTCCTGGGAGAGGACCAGACGTTGCTTGTCCAGATCCTCGCGCATCTTCTTCAGCTCATCCTGCTGCAGATCGAGCTTCTTCTGTTTGGCATCAAACTCCGCCTTGAGCGAGGCCTTGGCGGTCTTTCCCTGCTCCACCTCATTCAACGCCTGCTGAAAACTGACCACGGCAATCTTGAGATCCGCGGCGGCCGCCGACTCGGCGGCGGAAAACATCAGACCAATCACCATCAAACCCGCAAAATACTTTGACATATCAACCTCCTCCTTGAGAGAGTGTATAGGGCGTAAGATGCAGGGAAAACAAGGGGAAATTAGCGGGATGAATTATGGGATTTCGCTGCGGTATTGTCGGTCTTCCGAATGTCGGAAAATCGACGATCTTTAACGCGATGACGGCGGCCGGGGCGGCGGCGGAAAATTATCCGTTTTGCACGATCGAGCCGAACATCGGCGTCGTCCCGCTGCCGGATCGTCGATTGGATCAGCTGGCCAAGATCTTCGCGCCGGAAAAGGTGACGCCGACCACCGTTGAGTTTGTCGATATCGCGGGGCTCGTCGAAGGGGCCTCGAAGGGAGAAGGGCTCGGCAACCAGTTTCTGGGGCATATCCGGAACGTCGACGCGATTGCGCATATCGTCCGCTGTTTCGAGGACCCCGATGTCGTGCATGTCCATGGAAAGATCGATCCGGTCCGCGACGTCGAGGTGATCGAAACCGAGCTGATGCTGGCCGACCTCGATTCGGTCGCCAAACGGGTCCAAAAACTGGAAAAGCAGGTGAAGGTGGGAGACAAGGAGGCGGCCAAGGCGCATCCGGCCTGCCTCAAGGTTCAAAAAGGACTGGGAGAGGGGAAACCGGTCAGGGCTCAGGCCCTGACGGCGGAGGAACGAGAGTCGCTCCGCGACCTCTTTCTGCTGACCGCCAAACCGGTCGTCACTGTCGCCAATGTCGCGGAACAGGAGATCACCGCTCCTCCCCCGTCCGTCGCGCGGCTCCGCGACTACGCCAAAAAACAGGGGGCGGAGACGGTCGTGATCAGCGGAAAGATCGAGTCGGAGATCGCCGAACTTGCACCACCGGAACGGGCCGCCTATCTGAAGGGGCTGGGGCTCAAAGAGTCCGGTCTGAATCAGTTGGCGCATGCCGGTTATAAACTGCTCGGGCTGATCACCTTTTTCACCGCCGGCAAGCCGGAGGTGAGGGCCTGGACCGTCAGAGACGGTGTCAAGGCGCCCCAGGCGGCAGGGGTCATTCACTCCGACTTTGAGAAAGGATTCATCCGGGCGGAGTGCTATCACTATGACGATTTGATCGCGCTCGGCTCCGAGCAAAAGGTGAAGGAGGCGGGCAAGATGCGGCTCGAGGGGAAGGAGTACACCGTGCAGGACGGGGATATCCTGTTTTTCCGGTTTAATGTTTAAATCGAGGCCGTTTTGGGTTGATGGCGGATTATTTCGACAAGTCCTCTGAGCGCCCTGTTCACCGATTTAGAATTAGGGAACGACTTGGCCACATCGGGATCCAGGACAACGACGTTGGTTCCCGCAGCGTACCTCGTTGCGTACTTTCCGCGGACGCCCCGGCTGAAATCATATTCAGCCTGCATCTTGAAATTATCTCTTTCCTTCTTCATACATTCTCCTCTCCCGACTTGTTGCCGGCCGGGCGCTGATAATCCTTATTGTATCCTCTTTCTCGGTATGTGCAACCACCAATGATTTTCCGAAACGCGAGGAGCCGATAATCAGGAACCTCTCTTCCCCGATAGAGCTCAAGGGATCCGGAATCGTCAAAGAAAGGGCATCCCCAAAAACGGTGCTTGCCTCTTCAAACGATACCCCATGTTTTTTGATATTCTGGACCGCTTTTTTCGCATCCCATTCAAAATACAATCCCATCTTTTCTCTCCAACTGGCTCGCAACTGGCCGATAGCATGCGCAAAGGAACCTTGCAATAAAAAGGCCGGCAGAGCCGGCTACCAATTATGTATTAATAAGTATTGACTTTATTAATACATTATTTAATAAAGTCTATATGTTTAAAAGGCTCCAAACCCTGCCGGGGCGGGGGAGGGAGAGTTGTTTTTTGTGGGGTCCGCGCCAGACCGGCAAAAGCACACTCCTGAAGAAACTGTTCCCCAACTCTTTGGTTTTTGACCTCCTCCTCTCCGATCAATTTGAACGCCTCTTGAGAAGGCCGGAACTGATGCGTGAAGAGATCCTTTCTGCCAAACATCGAGTCGGCCCCGTCATGATCGATGAGATCCAAAAAATCCCGGCGTTGCTGGATGACGTTCAATGGCTCATCGTCAACCAACGGATCCCCTTTATCCTTTGCGGATCGAGCGCGCGAAAGTTGAAACGAAGCGGCGCCAATCTCCTGGGGGGCCGTGCCTTGCGTTACGAGTTGTTCCCCCTTGTTTCTTCGGAAATTGATGATTTTGATTTGAACCGCGCGATCAATCACGGCCTCATTCCGCGCCATTATCTTCATGAAAACCCGGCTCAGCTGATCCGGGCCTATATCGGCGATTACCTTCGCGAAGAGATTGCCCAGGAAGGAATCGTGCGGAATCTGCCATCCTTTGGGAGGTTTCTGGAGGCGGCCTCCTTCAGCAACGGAGGCGTCCCTGTCTTCAAAAATATTGCCCAAGATTGCGGCGTGAGTGAACCGACGGTCAAGGAATATTTCAAGATCCTCGAGGACACCCTGATTGCCCGCTTTCTCCCTTCGTTTCAAAAGAGGCCGAAACGCCGCGTGATCCAATCCCCAAAATTCTATTATTTTGACGTGGGACTCGCCAATTCCCTGCTGAAAAGAGAGGGACTGGGGCCCGGCGATGAACGATTCGGCTTCGCCTTCGAGCATTTTCTCTTTCAGGAGTTGGCGGCGCACCGCCATTATTCGGGCAAGGATTACCCCCTTGCTTACTGGCAGACCACGTCTCAATTGGAGGTCGACTTTATTTTGGGGGATCCGGAGGTTGCCATCGAAGCGAAGGCGGTCAAGGAGGTCTCATCCCGCCACTTGAAAGGGCTCCAGGCGTTTCGTGAGGAATATTCCGTTCGGAAGGCGATCATTGTTTCTTTGGACAAGGCGCCCCGAAAGATGGGGCCGATTGATGTCCTGCCCTGGAAAGATTTCCTGTCCCGTCTCTGGGGGGGGGAGATTCTCTAAGGTTATTTCCTGCGACGAGTGACGATGCCGACAAGTGAAGAGGCAAAGAGCAGAACCATAAACGGATCGACGACCGGCGGGCCGCCCAGGGAGCAACTGCACCCGCCGCCCCCCCGACCCTGGGCTCCGTTGGCGGGTTCGCCGCCAAGGGCCCCTTCTCCCTCCGCCTGGCACTGGGCGTTGCATCCATCCCCGTCGGCGCTGTTGCCGTCATCACACGCCTCCACCCCCGTCTGAATCACCCCGTCACCACAGGCGGCCAAGGCACAACTATTCCGGCAGGCATCGGTGTCGTCACTGTTGCCGTCGTCACAGGTTTCTCCGGTGTCCACCACTCGGTCCCCGCAATGGGCAAGCTGGCAGTTGGACCGGCAGGCATCCGCCGTCATATCGCTGTTGCCGGCGCCGTTGTCGCATTGCTCGACATTCGCCTGCACCGCCCCATCGCCGCAAGCGGCCAGGGTGCAGTTGTTCCGGCAGGCGTCGGTGTCATCGGTGTTGCCGTCGTCACACTGCTCCACACCTGCCAGCACCTCATCTCCACAAATCGGTCTGTTGGTGGCGTATTTGAGGTTGCCGGCGCCGACATCGTAATAGCTGATATGGAGATATCCTTGAGGATCGCACTGGAGGGAGGTGAACTGCCCGAGATCGGCAGGATCGGCGCCGTCCTCCAGGGTCGCAACGGTCCAGGTTGTGTCGGCGGACCCCTTGCGGGCGAGCTTCAGCGCCTTGTTCGTCTCGTCATAATAGCTGACCTGGAGGGAATTGTCGGGGCAAACCGCAATGGCGGGAAACCGCCCGACGTCTCCGGTCTCGTCGATCGTTGCGATCGCCAGCTTGCCCGTATCGGCTGGGTCCGCGGAGGCGTACATGAGATCCTTCGCGACCGGTTGAGAGTAGACAATATGGAAATTGCCGGCCGTATCGGCCGCCATCGATTGCTGGACCTGATCGGCTAGCTCGCTGGAGTGCACGATTTGTTTGTACCGCGCCACATTGCCGGATCGGAGGAACCGAAGGGGGCCGCGGTCGAGGCCGGCCTTCGGGTGGGCCGCCCGGAGGTGTTGTAGGTGGGGTTTCCGGGATAGGCGG
>CAYYFU010000122.1:3409-5300 GCA_964471095.1 uncultured Pseudomonadota bacterium | reverse complement strand
ACCGGATCGGGATCGGGACCTTTCAACCGAAGGATGAAAAAAACCAGGACTCGACCGAACTGACCGGGGATATCAATTACCGAAAAATTGCCGAGTACGGTTCCGATTCGGATCCCCGGGCGTTTAACTTTGACGGCGAATTCAACATCGCGAACCGGGGGATTATCGAATTTATCGAGGTCTTGAAGCTGGATGTCGCCTTTCTGTACGACCTGTTGGGCGCCTCCCAGGAGCACAAGATCAAGCCGAAGAAATTTGCGCAGACCGATGTCGATGAAGTGATCATCGGTCATACAAACGAGGCGGAATATCGCAAATTGCAGAACAATGAATATATGGAGGCACTCCGGGACCGGACCTTGAAGGTGGATGTCCCGTACATCACCAAGCTCAAGGAAGAGCAGAAGATCTATCAGCGTGATTTTAATTCGGAGCGGATCAAAGGAAAGCATATTGCGCCGCATACCCTCGAAACCGCGGCGATGTGGGCGGTCCTGACCCGCCTCGAGGAGCCGAAGAAGGCGAATCTGACGCTGCTGCAGAAATTGAAACTGTATGACGGCGTGACCCTGCCCGGTTATACCGAAGACAGCGTCAAGGAGCTCCGCAAGGAGACGGTGCGGGAAGGGTTGGAAGGGATTTCACCCCGGTACATCCAGGACAAAATCTCCAACACCCTGGTCATGGACCGGGATGAAGGATGCGTTAACCCATTTATGGTTTTGAATGAGCTGGAGAGCGGGTTGCGCCATCACTCGCTGATCCGGAATGAGGATCAGCGGAAGCGGTATGTGGAACTCTTGACGGTGGTGCGGGACGAATACGAGGATATGGTGAAGAACGAGGTGCAACGGGCGGTTTCCGCGGATGAGGAGGCGATCGGACGGCTTTGCGGCAATTACATCGACAACGTGAAGGCCTACACCCAGCGGGAGAAGGTGCGGAACAAGTACAGCGGTCAATATGAGGAGCCGGATGAGCGGCTGATGCGGCAGATCGAGGAAAAGATCGACATCCCGGAGAGCCGGAAGGATGATTTTCGTCGGGAGATTATGAATTATATCGGTGCGCTCGCCCTCGAAGGGAAGGTCTTTAACTATAAAACCAACGAACGACTGCTCCGGGCCCTGGAGCTGAAGCTTTTTGAGGATCAGAAGGATTCGATCAAGCTTTCCAGCATGACCTCTCCGATCACGGACAACTCGACGCAGGAGAGGATCGGGGTCGTCAAACACCGGATGATCAAGAACTACGGCTACTGTGAAGTTTGTGCCACGGATGTCTTGAACTATGTTTCGAGTATCTTTGCCCGGGGGGATGTGAAAGGCAGGGCTTAAGTGTCGAATGAACTATCTTAAGATTGAGACGGACCATGCCCGTTTTAAAGAGATCATCCGGGGCAAAATCAAAAAAGAGCTGAGACGTTTTATTACCCGCGGGGAATTGATCGGTCGGGAGGGGAAGGATCTGATCAGTGTCCCGCTCCCGCAGATCGAGATCCCGCGCTTTTCCTTTGGCAGCCGTCAGATGGGAGGGGTGGGGCAGGGGGATGGGGAGCCGGGAACGGTCATCGGGGTGGAGGAGGCGGAGGGGAACAAGCCGCAGGCGGGGAATCAGCCGGGCGACCATATCTTGGAAGTCGATCTGACCCTGGAGGAATTGGCGAAGGTATTGGGAGAGGAGCTGGAACTCCCTCGGATCAAGCCGAAGGGGGAGGCGGACATCACCGCGGAAAAGGATAAATATACCGGGATCAGCCAGGCCGGCCCCGAATCGCTCCGTCATTTCAAGAGGACCTACCGTCAGGCGTTGAAGCGCCAAATCCTGGCTGGTTCCTACAACTATCGGGATCCGCGGGTGGTTCCGATTCGCGAGGATCGCCGCTACCGGA
>CAYYFU010000122.1:0-3399 GCA_964471095.1 uncultured Pseudomonadota bacterium | reverse complement strand
TGGCTGCCGGGGATGCTGTTGTGGGGCAGCATGGCGCTGGCCGTGCTGGGCCTGGCCGGCCCCAAATGGGGGCGGCATGCTCCGGAACGCGTGGTGGAATCCGTGGACTCGGTGTTGGTGTTGGATGTTTCCGGCAGCATGGGCGCCGAGCAGAAGGAGATTGTCCGGATGGAATCGTTCTGGATCGATACCTGGCTCCGCTCGCAGTACAAGGGGCTGGAGACCCGCTACATCGTGCATGATGCGGTGGCCCGGGAGGTCGATCGGGAGACATTCTACCGCACCCGTGAATCGGGCGGCACGATCATCTCCTCAGCCTACAAACTCTGTCTGGAAATGATGAAAAACCGGTATGGTTCTTCCGAGTGGAACATCTACTGTTTTCACTTTTCCGATGGGGATAACTGGTCCGGAAATGATACGCAGGAATGCCTGAGGCTTCTGCAGGACGATATTCTCTCCCAGGTGAACCTCTTTTGTTACGGACAGGTGGAGAGCGAATATGGGAGCGGTCAGTTTCTGAAGGATTTGCTGGAAAAATTTCCCTCCCACGACAAGGTGATCACCTCAAAGATCTCTTCCCGCGAGGCGATTTACGACTCGATCAAGCAATTTTTGGGGAAAGGGAAGTAGCATGTCTTTAACGCCGGGATTAAAAAAGTGTCGTGATGAAATCCGGGAGATCGCGCGCGGCTATGGGCTCGATTTTTTTGAGGTCGTCTTTGAGCTGCTCGATTGGGAGCAGATCAACGCGGTCGCCGCCTATGGCGGTTTTCCGAACCGTTATCCCCACTGGCGGTTCGGGATGGAATACGAACACTTCAGCAAGTCGTATCGGTATGGCTTGAGCCGCATCTATGAAATGGTGATTAATAACAACCCCTGTTATGCCTATCTGCTCCGCTCCAACGGCATGATTGACCAGAAAATGGTGATGGCGCATGTTTATGCCCACTCCGACTTTTTCAAGAACAACGTCTATTTTCAGCATACCAACCGGAAGATGATGGATGAGATGGGAAATCACCGGGCAAAGGTGCAGCGGTTTATCGACCGCTACGGTGTCGATCGGGTGGAAGGTTTTGTTGACAACAGCCTCTCCCTGGAAAATCTGATCAATATCCACTTTCCCGAACGGATCCGAAAACCAAGGCTTCCCGAGAAGCCGGAAGGGGATGTCATCGCCCAGTCCGAGGCGGCAGAAAAGGTCCCGACCCGTTCTTATATGGAACGTTACCTTCACCCCAAAATCCCGCAGGTCGATCCCTGGGAACGGGCGGAGGCGTTGAGGCGTGAACGAAAGATTCCGGAACATCCGGAGCGAGACCTGCTCCTCTTTTTGGTGGAACAGGCCCCGTTGGAGGATTGGGAACGAGAAGTGCTCTCGATTATCCGGGAAGAGGCGTACTATTTTGCCCCGCAGGCGATGTCCAAGATGTTGAATGAAGGATGGGCTGCCTATTGGCATTCCAGGATCATGACGGAGAAAGTCCTCAAGGACGACGAGGTGATCGATTATGCCAGCCATCACTCGGCAACGGTTTCCCCCCAGCCCGGGAAACTCAACCCCTACAAAATCGGCATGGAGTTGTTGCGAGATGTTGAGCGCCGCTTTGACCGAAAGAAGATCTTTGAAATCCGGAAACTTTGCAGTGACGTCACCTTCTTGGATAATTATCTCACGGAGGAGTTTTGCCGGGAACAGAAGTTTTTTATCTACGGCTACAATCAGGCGAATGGGACGTATGAGATCATCGACCGCGATTTTGCCAAGGTGAAGGCGAAACTGCTGTTAAGCCTTGCCAACCTTGGTCAGCCGGTCGTTGAGGTGATCGACGGCAACTACGCCGAACGGGGGGAGCTTGCCTTGAAGCATCTCCATGAGGGGATCGATCTCCGGCTCGACTGGGCGAAGGAAGTTTTGAAGAACCTGCACTCCCTCTGGAAGAAGCCGGTCCACATCGAGACGCTGGTGGAGGGAATTCCCAAACTGCTCAGCTTCGACGGCGAGGAACACCGGGAACAGCGGTTGACCTGATAACCCTATTAGTGGATTAGTTGAAGGATTCCTTTTCCTGCAAGATGCAGGAAATACGAGTCGAACGACATCAGCGGGATTTGGTGTTTGTGGCTAAGATAGGCGATCGAGACGTCGGTGTATTTTCCCTTGAATCCCTGAAGACGAAGATTCCAGCCAAATTCGTCGAAATCATCGAGATCATCCAAACCGAGTCTTAGAATTTCAAACGGGACCAGCAGGGATTTCAGCTGGATGAAGTCCTTGTGGTTTCTTGCTCCAATCAGAATCTCGTGACGGATAATATCCGTTAGAACAACGAATCGGTCGGCAATTTTTTTGCTGAGAAAATTTTTGTGATCGGATGACAACTCCCCGGAGAGGAAATCAATCCAGACGGAAGTATCGACAAGAATCCTAGCCACGGTAGCGACGCAGTGACCGCCGGGTCCATTTCAGGGGAACCTTGCCGTAGGCATCCACCAGCTTTTCCGCCTGTTTCCTCTTGAGGTAGTCATCCAGCGCGATCAGAATTGCCTGGCGCTTTGACTGTGCGCCGGCGAGCCGCACCACGCGGAGCAGCTTGTCATCAGGCAGGTCGTAATTGGCGCGTCCCATCGTGTACAAGAATATGACAAGACTTGTACACTGTCAACTGCGGAATTTTGGTTAAATTTTCCCCGCAACATTATTGGATCTCTGCCGATAATCAAGGTAACAAGGGAGTGATTCATGGATATCACACAACTGGCAGAGATTGCGGCAGGCTATTTTGATGATGGTCGGTTGAGCGCCCAGGAAAGCGCGGAAATCAAAGAGAAATCCAGGGGACTCCTGCTGGGTAGGGAGATCGACAAATTTCTCGGTTTCCTTAACGACGGAAGGCTCAATCTTGATGAATCCCGGGAGCTTCCATTCAACGAATGTCGCATAAATGATAAACCTGAGGGGGACTTTGCCCTGCACTGTAACTTCCCCGCCTTCCTCCGCCTCTTTCTGGAAAAAGCTCCGAGGGCGGTCGGTCGGGACCTGGCAACTACCCTGAAGCTTAAAAACCGATACGGCATTGTAGTTTCCGGCCTTCCCGCAGGAGAGATGGAGGCGTTTTCAAAGGCGGTTGCCGCCATCCCCCCGAAACTTCTTTCGAGGGAATTTTTTTCACCGGCCGGGCCTGGCGGGCCTGAAGATCAGAACATTCACATCAGCGTCCTTGACAAGAATTCATTCGAGAAAGAATGCCGCAATTGGGATAACGAGACATTCTGCGACGAGAGTCGCAGGGCATTTATCCAAGCGTACGGTGGCATCTACATCCGAGAGGGGGGATGGAATCCCGGGGTTCTCGCCTATGCCATGACCCTTCGCCACTTGAGGTCCGAGGG
>CAYYFU010000121.1:0-5325 GCA_964471095.1 uncultured Pseudomonadota bacterium | reverse complement strand
AGTGCATCCGCCGGGCCTCATCGGAGAGGTAAACCGGCCTCCCGTTCCCCATGTTCAGCCCCAAATAGTGGATCGTCGGCGAGGCAACACCGCGTCCCTTTTTAATCCTCTTGAGGGGAAAACGGCTCATCCGATTCTCACCCGGCTGGCGTTGCGCCAGGTGCCTTTTGACCGGCGCAACCACCAGCGTGCAAACAACCAGGAGCGGCAGGACGATTGCGAGGTACAGACCACCGGCCTTGAGCAACGGGCCGGCGGGAAGGATTCCCCAAACAAAACGGAAATATCTGCCGAGCGAACGGATTATCCCATGATTGGCAAGAGCGAGCATGCCGCCAGACAGCGCGATGGACCCCAAGCCAATGGAGACAATCGAACAGCGGTTTTCACCCCATCCCAATCTCCTGAAACCGCCCTCCAGGGCCCCGTAGAAGCGGTCGCCCAGATTTACCACCTGCAGGAACAGGCACCGGATCGCCTCCTCAAACGGCGGCCGATTCGAGGGGCTTTCAATCATGCCGCCGCTCCCATCAGTTCCTGCACGCGAAACTGCTCCTGACAACTGGCAAAACCGGCCTTCTCACCCAAATCCATCAGATCTCGAAACAGGCAGAAAAAGAGCTTGGGGCTCGTCAAATTCCTTTTCAGGCTGGAGAGGAGTTTTTCATCCTTCACGACGTAAAGCGCCAGCTTGACCGCCTCGCGTGAATCATAGAAGGAGTTGATCCCTTCGTATCTCTCTTTTGACTTGAGGGAGAATTCGACCTCTAGGGCGACCATCTGTCCCCGGACAAGGAAAATCGCATCGGGAATATGCCGGGGGTTTGGTAGACAAAATTGCATCCTCCGGTCCGAGATCCACTGTTTTACCAGCCCGATCCTTTCCCAGAGAATCCGGCAATCGGTAACTGCAAGGTCATGCAAGACAAGCTCGCTTTCGATATCAGCCAGGAGTGGCATCCCTCCATCCCGGTCCTTTCCCCGCAACACCTCCAATCCTCTCGATCCCAAGAGGTATAAAGATTCATTCACCTCATCCGACCACTCCCGCAAATAACCGCACCGCACCAAATGCCGCATCCGGTAGTAGAGAGACCTGTTCTTCCTGTCCTCCAAAACCCCCCCAAAAAGTCTTTTCTCCATCTGTTCCAATGTCATGAATTTCTGATCCTGAAGAAACTCCAACAGATCCATTTCTCCTGCACTCAAGATAGCCTTCATTCATCTCCTCCCTTCCTATCGGGGCCGCAGGCCACCACAGGCACGAAGCGATTTCTGACCCCCCCATTTCAAGTCGCAAGACGAAGAAAGGGGGGGGTCAGAAAACTTTGCCGCCAGGCAAAGTAGCGAAGTGCCTGAAATCCCTGGCCTGCGGCCCCCACACCACTCTCACAACGGTCCAACATTGTGAGGCCGCTGTGAGACCTCTGTTGGACCCTTGTCGAACCTTTCGCAAACCCGCCTCATCACCAAGAGGAGGGATCCCCCGATCCCTCCCCCCGGTTATCAGGCGGCCTGGGCCGCTTTTTGCTGATCCTTCGGTTCCCGCAGGATGTAGCGGAGTTCCTGGCCCCCGTTGCTGATCAGGACGGTTTCCGACCCATCCCGATTTTCGAAGGTCGAGCCGACCTTCGTCCAGAAGGCCCTTTCTCCCTCGCCCGTTACGCTCCAGACGAAGCGTTTCGGCATCCTTTTCTTGTCCTTCTTTTTATCCATCGGTTTTCCTCCTTTCCCTGCCTTCCGGCGCCGGTCGGCAGTCTCTAAAACTCCCTAAAAACTCATTCTCACGGAGACCGGAAAGCTCACGCCGGGAATGACCCCGGCGCTCCGGATAATCAGGTCGAGTTGAAGACCGATCCCGATGTCCCAACGGAAGGTAGGCTTCCAGCTCACACCGAGCGGGATCCTGAATCCGAAGTTGAAGTGCTTGGGGGAGCCGGGATTCGGAAGCGGATTGTTGAACCGGTCCCGGAATGAGGTCGAGAAGCCGTGGGCAAAATAA
This sequence comes from uncultured Pseudomonadota bacterium, assembly GCA_964471095.1. GTDB lineage: Bacteria > UBA10199 > UBA10199 > JACPAL01 > JACPAL01 > CAYYFU01. Next base: position 3,323 of record CAYYFU010000121.1, on the reverse strand, counting down.
AATCCGGGTCTCAAACCAAGAAACGGGGAGAATGACCCTTCTCCAAGAAACTTGCGCAATCCACCGCCGAAACTCAAGATACCGATGGTTTCCCAAAATCGCCCGGAGCGGCCCTGGAGGGTAACCTCTTTGAACAAGGCAGTTGCGAGGCTGTAGTCCATGCCATACTCCAGCGCGAGGGTGCGAAAATCCCCCTGATCGAAGCGATAGAGACCCGATAGACCGGCGATGACCCCGGCCCCGTTTGATACCTTCCCCCCGATCTTGTCGAACGGGAGGCTCAAGCCAACCACCGGCCCGAACTCCGAGTGGCCGGTCTTCGCCATGGAGACGGGGGTTGCGAGAAGCAACAGCACCAAACAAAAAACGTTAGATCGTACGGTCGACAACGACGATCACCTCCTGATCCGGCGGGACTTCAATCGTCGGGTTCCCCTCGGTCTGACGGTAGTGATTCAGATCCCTTTGAACCTCGGAGGCGGCCCCCGCATGGGCCCCCCGGCCGAAGGTGTCACCGAAGTTCATCCCCCGGGGGAGAAAGACACCGGTCGCCCCCAGGGCGGCAGAGGCGGCAACCGAGCCGCCGCGGGTCCCCGGTTTCCGGTGGACCTTGCCGATCAATCCGGCCGATCCGTTCGGGGCAAGCGCGATGCCTGAAAAAGGGAACTCCTTCCCTTCGGGGGTGACGAGCCGGTAAAACTGGATATGGAGCCGGTTCTCACTGTGAATCTCTCCCGATCTTCCCAGCAGTTTCGAGCCGGCCGGGATCAGGACCTTGGCATCTCTGGAGAATTCACGCCGGATGGTGGCAACAACCGGTACCTCCAGACTGGAGGAGACGACCGACTGTTGAATGACCGCCCGGATCTCGGTCCCGGCGGGGATGCCGAGGGCGCCGAAACTCCCCCCTTCTCCCTGGACGAAGATTCCCATCTTCCCGGATTGATCGGTGGAGCCGGGACGCAGTTCTGCCAGTTCCTCCACCGGGGCGGGAGGGGAGACCTCTGTTCCCACGGAGTTCGGGGGACCGGCGAGCTTCGCGAGGTCCTCTTCGCTTAATACCTTGCGCCCTTCGAGTTCGCCGCGCCCCTCCGCCTCGATCATCTGCCTCGCCTGTTGTTTCATATCCACCCGCGGACGCCTCGGCCTTGAACCAAACAGAATCAGGGCCAACAGCGTCACAATCCCGAGCCCGATCCAGAGGGCCCTGTTTTTCACGAACGGTTTGGGTGCCTCCTCGAAATCCTGTCCCGGCTTTGGCTCCTTGATTCCGAGCTGGCGGCAGTATTCCAGCCACTCGGCATTCGCCACGATGACCTTTCCTGTCTCACTCATGGAGACACCCCGACATTCGCCACGCGGATCACCCTCCCGCGGTCGCCCGCCTCGTAGACCTTCAGGAGCAGACGTTGATTGTGGGCGGGCTCCAGCCCCTGAAATCCAATGACCCCCACCACCTCTCTCTTCGGTTCCACCAGCGTTGCGGTAAATGCCGTCTCGGCCTCCAGGGGGATCTCCCCCTTGACCGTCCTTCCCGAAATGCCGCCGAGGGTTTGCAGGGTGAGTTCCGCCGAAGAGATCTCGAAGGAGCGCGATCCGCGGTTCTTGATGACAAATTTGAGGTAGGTCCTGTTCCCCAGATGGGCGGCACCTCTGACGACGATCCGAATTTCGCCCGACCTTCCGCTACCGGACGCCCTTTTGAACTCGCTTTTTCCCAGCAGATTTTCACTGATCCGGGTTGCGCTGGAAGAGTTCGTTTGCCTTGGCCTCGGTTGCCGATCCGGCTCCGTGCCGGACCAGGAGATTTCCACCACATCTTCTCCCTCGGCGGGTGTCGCACTCTTGACCTTGAAGGTCAGAACCGTATCGCCCGGGAGGAGGGCAAAGAGATTGGTCTTGACGCCGACGACGGCTGTCTTCGGCTTGACCATCAACGTTTCACCATAGACCTCCACATGAAAATGGGTCGTATCCCCCGCGCCGACCTTTTCGGGGATATCCGGAAGGATGATGACGGTCCCGAGTCCCGGCGCGGTTGCGATATCCATGGAGACCGTTTGACCGCGGGAGATGGACTTCTTGATGTTCTTCACGTCGGCCATGACGGCCCTTCCGTTCAGGAGGCAACAACCGATGAACAAGGCGGTGATCCTACTTTTCCACATCGGGAGACCTTTCCGTTTCTTCCTCAATCTGTGATTTCAGCGAGGAGAGTTCAGGATCGGGGTCCCTGATCTCTCCCACATCGACCGTCTCATTCTGGAACGCATCGACCAGCAGGCCGTTCGGGGTCAGATCGGTCCGAGGGACCTTCCGCAGCACCAGGTGACTCCTGAAGCCGTTGGTCTTCCTTGCGGTGTTATCTCCTCCCGAGGGATAGACCCGCGCGATCCCGGCAACCGAGGCATGGATCTTCGAACCGGAATTCCGGAACCCGATATGGAGGATCTCCAGTCTCGTCTTGATCCCCGCCTCCTGGATCTTCCGGATCAGCCCTTGTTTCTTGATCTCCTCCTCGTGGATCTTCTGATACTGCCGGGTCATCATGTTGAGGGCCCGGGTCATGTCGGCGACGACCGTTGCGGAATCAAGTTCGGCATAGGCGCTGAGGAATTCGCGCACGAAGGCCCGCAGTTCCACCTCGTCGGGCGCGTTGTTGACCGTGAGATCCCGATTAATCTCCGCCTTTCCGACATCGGTGACCCGGACCACCACCGGAGGCCTGCGGAGGATCGCGGCAATCGAGCTTCCGAGGACGACGATGACCAACAGGCAACCGGCGACCAGAATCCGGAGGGTGTAATTCTGCGCCACCACGTCTCCCCACAACTCGTAGTAACGACGCCGATTCTCCGGGGAATCGGAGACGGTGAGAAGTTTCCTTAATTTCTCGAAGATCGGCATCAGACATCCCCCGGCCGGACAGGATTTCCTCCTTGACCCGCGCCTCCTCCCCACTTGATCCTCGAATCATCCGGCGAATCCCCCCTCCACCGGCCGTAAGCGGCGCCGGCCCAACCCTGGGTCCGCCGAAGAATCTCCATCCCTTGCGCCAGCGCCATGCTGCCTGCCGCCCCGATCCCGGCGTCCTTGACGAGGGATGAGGTGAGCCAGGGGGTGACAATGATCGCGGCGGTGAACAGGGCGCAGGCCGCCATCCGTTCAAAGAAGCTCGCCGTGCTGTCGGTATGAAGCAGTCCGAAGCCCGCGACACCTTGCAGGCGGATCAGGGCGTTCATGACGACGTGCCAGCAGGAAATCTCGGCGACGTACCGGATCCAGTTCTTTTTTTTTAAGGATACGGCGACCACCGAGAGCCC
>CAYYFU010000120.1:0-5354 GCA_964471095.1 uncultured Pseudomonadota bacterium | reverse complement strand
CCGCTCTGGTCGCTGGACAAGGACTTTCACCGGATGGAAAAATTGGGGTGGGTCCGCCTGTTCACTCCTTGATAATATCCGTCGAAAACCCTTGCCTCGGTTCAGGGCGTCGGGTTAGTGCTGACGCCTCCTATGGGAAAGAGAGTAGGGATTGTTGGCGCGGCGATCACCCCTTGCAAGAGCCACTGGGTGGAGAAGACCTACTACGGCCTCTCGCAGCTGGCGGTGCGCGACTGCCTGCGCGACGCGAAGATCGGCATCCAGGATGTCGATGCGGTCGTCTACGGGATCTACAACGACATCTTTGAACTCTCCGCCATCCCGGAACATCCCCTGCAGGGGATCATCGGGATGACCAACAAGCCGGGGATCCGGGTCACCAACGGCGGCGCGACCGGGGCGTACGCGATGCACTGTGCCTACGCCTGGGTCGCGAGCGGCCTCTATGATACGGTGATGGTGCTCGGGGTGGAACGGGCAACCGACTGCTTCGATTTTGAATCAATGAGCGAGACCCCGGAGGTGATCAAGACGATCGGCTGGTCCGGCGACACCTTCTTCGAGCGGGAGCTCGGCTGGACCGCCTCGGATAGTTATGCCGAGGTGGTGCTCGCCTATATGGACGACCACCCGGAGGATTTGAAGCCGGAGATCTCCGCCAAGATCAGCGAGATCCTCTGTCAGCAGGCCAAAAACAACCCGTTTGCCCAGCGGAAGGACGAGGTGGTGACCGCCGAGATGGCGATGAACTCACGCTACGTCGTCTATCCGTTCAAACTTCTGGAGATGTGCGTCTACACCGAGGGGGCCGGGGCGCTGATCTTCGCCTCCGAGGAAAAGGCGAAGGCGATCGCCCGAAACAGCGGGAAGGAGCCGATCTGGATCACCGGTGTCGGCGCCTCGAACGAGCACAGCGTCGCGGGGGCCGATTATCGGCGCCACAAGCAGATGGGCAGGATCTGGTCCGACCATCTCGCCGCCCAGCGGGCCTACCAGATGGCGGGGATCAAGAACCCGCTCCGCGAGATCCAAGTGGTCGAGCTCCATGACGCCTTCATCAAGCAGTTGCAGATCACGATGGGGGAGATGGGGTTTGTGCCGCTCGGTCAAACCGATGCCCTGATCGAGGAGGGGATCATGACACCGGGTGGAAAGGTGCTCGTAAACCCGTCGGGCGGATTGACGTTTGGGGGCCACTTTGTCGGCGGCTCGAACATCTTTTCGACCTGGAGCGCGCGGCGCGAGATGCTGGAGAGGGGCTTTGCCCATGGGCTGATCCATGGGACCGGCTCGACCGTGGCCCAGTACGGTGTTGCCTTCGTGCTGGAGAGGAATTGAACATGGAGAAGAAAAAGGTGATCCCGCAACAAATGATCCCCGATGTCGCCTCGGAGATTGTCGAGAAAGACGGGGAGAAATATCTCCAGTCCAACGAGGCGATGTTCACCTTCTACAAGCGAACCAAGGGGGAGTTTTCCAAATACTTTCTCGGATTGCGGGACGAGAAAAAGATCTGGGGGGCGCGGTGTCCAAAGTGCCGTCTCGTCCGGGTCCCGCCGTTCGAGACGATGTGCCCCGACTGCGACTTTTGCGACCTCGAACCGGTTGAGATGCCGCAGACCGGCGTGATGAATTCGACCCCGCCGATCACCTATTTTGCCAACTCCCTGTTCCAGTCCTTTGTGCCGTTCGGGCGGGGACGGGTCTTGCTGGAGGGGGCCGACACCGCCCTGCCGATCCAGGTTTATACGACCAAGGGGGTGTTGACCCCGTTTGTCTTCAAGAAGGGGACGCCGGTCAAGTTGGTCTTTCGAAACGAGCGGATCGGCAACCCGACCGACATCTTTGCGGTCCCGCTGGCGGAACTTTCCGCCACCCAAAAGAAGAAGACCCCGTTGATGGAGAGTGACCTCGACTTTTCCTCGCCGGCCGAACCGAAGGTCGCTACACCAACCGATGCCACCCGCGCCGCCTATGCGGAGGGGTTGAGACTCCTGAAGGCGCTCTCCGGTGCGATCCCCCAGAGCCCACGGGCCCAGCACAACCTGGCGGGTTGGAACCGGCGGATCAGCGTCCGGACATCCGGGGGAAGTTTCGGGCTCGTCATTGCAGACAAGCGGCTCACCGTCAGCGACTCGATCGACAAGCCGGATTTTGTGATGGTCGCCGAAGATCCTCAACTGTTTGTCGACTGGCTGACCTTTAAGGAGGCGCTGACCAACGCGATTATTTCCGGAAGGCTCTGGATCAGCGTGAACCGGGAATTTACCACGATCTTCAAGCTGGATCGGTTGCCCCGCTCGACATTCCGGGATCAGAAGTCAGCGTGACTTGACGTTTTTCTTGATCCAATTCACCACATCCCGCGTATCGGTTCCCGGTGTAAAGATCGCCCGGACCCCCGCTTTTTTCAATTTCGGGATGTCGCCATCCGGGATAATCCCGCCGCCGATCACGGTCACATCCTTCAACCCCTTCGCCTTGAGTTGACGAATGACATCGGGAAACAGCGTATTATGGGCACCGGAGAGGATCGAGAGCGAGACGACATCGACATCCTCCTGCAGGGCGGCGCTGACGATCATCTCCGGGGTCTGGTGCAAACCGGTGTAGATTACTTCAAAACCGGCGTCGCGGAGTGCCCGCGCAATGATCTTCGCCCCGCGGTCGTGGCCGTCAAGGCCGGGCTTTGCCACTAAGATGCGAAGTTTTCGTTCCACTAATAATGCCCCGGATCGCGATACGTCCCGAACACCTCCCGGAACGTCTGGCAGATCTCCCCCACCGTGACCAGATCCCGCACCCCGTTCAAGAGATGCGGCATGATATTCTCCTGACCCTCGCAAGCCCTTTTCAATTCGGCCAACCGCCCTGAAACTTTCTTGGCGTTCCGCCTCGCCTTCAATGCACGCAACCGGGTCGCCTGACGCCGCTCCACCGCCGGGGAGATCTTCAGTATCTCGATCGGCGGCTCCTCTTCCATCACAAAATCGTTCACCCCGACAATGATCTTCTCCTTCCGTTCCACCTGTTGCTGATACCGGAAGGCCGACTCCGCAATCTCCTTCTGCGGGTATCCGCGATCGATCGCCTTCAGCATCCCCCCCATCTCGTCAATCTTCCGGATAGATTCGATCGCCCCCTTTTCGATCTCGTTGGTCAGCGTCTCGACAAACCAGGAGCCGCCCATCGGGTCCACCCTGTTCGTCACGCCGCTTTCATGCGCGATGATCTGCTGGGTCCGGAGGGCGATCCGGACCGCCTCCTCGGTCGGGAGGGCATACGTCTCGTCAAGCGAATTGGTGTGGAGCGATTGCGTGCCTCCCAACACCGCCGCGAGCGCCTGGATCGTGGTCCGCACCACATTGTTCATCGGTTGTTGCGCCGTCAGGCTGACCCCTGCCGTCTGCGAGTGGGTTCGTAGCATCATCGAGCGCGGGTCCTTGGCGCCAAAACGATCTTTCATCGTTCTTGCCCAGATCCGTCGCGCCGCCCGCAGTTTTGCAATCTCCTCGAAGAAATCGTTGTGGATGTCGAAAAAGAACGAGAAGTACGGCACGAACGAATCGACATCCATCCCGCGCCGAACCCCCTCCTCGACATACTCGATCCCGTCGCGCAGTGTGAAGGCAAGCTCCTGAATCGCGGTCGCCCCCGCCTCGCGGATATGATAGCCGGAGACCGAGACCGGGTGCCAGCGCGGCATGTTTTTGGAGCACCACTCCACCATATCCATCAGGATCCGGACCGATGGGGCGGGCGGACAGATCCACTCCTTCTGGGCGATAAATTCCTTGAGGATATCGGCCTGGATCGTCCCACCCAGTTTATCCGGCGTGATCTTCTTTTTCTCGGCGACGGCGACATACATCGCCAGCAACGCAATCGCCGGGCCGTTGATCGTCATTGAGGTGGTGACCTGTTCGAGCGGGATCCCGTCAAACAGGATCTCCATATCCTCGAGCGAGCTGACATTCACCCCCTCGATCCCGACCTCGCCTCGGGCGAGCGGGTGGTCGGCGTCGTATCCCATCAGGGTCGGCATATCGAAGGCGGTCGAGAGCCCGTGCACCCCGTGATCCAGGAGGTATTTGAACCGCCGATTCGTGTCCTCGGGGCTCCCGAAGCCGGCAAACTGGCGCATCGTCCAGAGCCGACCCCGGTACATCGTCTCATAGACCCCCCGGGTAAATGGGTAATGTCCCGGTTGTCCCAGGTCGCGTTCCGGATCCCAGTCCCTCAGATCCTCCGGCGTATAGAGCGGCCGGAATCGTTCCTTTTGGACCATGGCGGGGGAGAATGACATGGCGAAAAATAACACGCAACTTTTTTGAGAACCGGCCGAATAGGGGAAAGAGATGGATATCCCTTCGGTTTTCGGTCATAGCGACCTCTGGGTCGCGACTGCGGCGGCGGCGGAGGCGGGCCGAAGGCTTTTCTATTTTAATCACCCCAGCTATCAGCGGGTTACGGATCTGTACGCCATGGGTCTTGCCCCACAAACCCATGCGGAGGGGGAGACCTATTTCGCCAACGGCCGATACCGGGCCGAGGCGGGATCCAGATATCTGGCCATTTTTGCCTCGCTTTCGGTGGCCCTGGAGTCCTGGGGAAGGATCCACTCCGGTCAGGCGGAAAAACAGAAGAGCGTCTTGTCCGACTCCCTGTTCGTCGCCTCCGGCCTGGTCTCCTCCCTCGTTTCGATCTCCTTCTTCCATCCCCAATTGTGGTTGTGGAGCGCCGGACTGATGGCGGTGGGGCAGGCGCTCAATCTGACACAGATCGGCCTGGCCCTGTTTCATTCCGGCCCAAGGACCGGGCAGGATTGGACCAACATCGGCAAGGCGGTTTCGCTGATGGCGTTGAACCAGATGTTCGGCTTTAACAAGGCGATCCGCCAGGCGGTCAAGGCCTCGGCACCGTTTCGAGCCCGATTCCTGGAGTGGGATCCAAACAACGCGAATCTCCGTTTTGAGGTGACCAAGGTCGATCCTGACAAATACGCCCGTTGGCACCGAATCGGCCCCCCTGACCCTGAGCGTGGCGCCGTGACCAATTATCAGATCCAAGTGACAGGGGATATCCCCAAGAGAGACTCGATAACCAAACGGTTCCTGTATGATCAACAGGGCGGTCTTCAAATCGAGCCGAACGTTCCGATCGCCCAGATTGATATCTTCCAGTTTGAAGAGTACCCGCTCCCGATGTTCGGGATCGACATCAAGCAAGGGGCACGGGGGTTAGACCTGTTTGGGGTGATTCGAAGGGATCTCGGCCGCTGGATCGACACCGCCAGCCACGCGACCGGCATGAAGCCCCCCTCCCTCTCCCAAGGTTACTACACCTCGATCTCC
>CAYYFU010000119.1:4543-5354 GCA_964471095.1 uncultured Pseudomonadota bacterium | reverse complement strand
CCCCAAGGAGATAACACCCGCCAGCAGTGCCCTTTGTTCCTGACTCATCGCCTAACGACCGGGTCAAACCCCCCAGGATGGAGGGGATGACAGGATAAAACCCTCTTCAAGGTCAAAAAAAAGGCCCGGGAGGGGGGGAGAAAGCGAAACGCCTCTTGACTATAGTCGGAGCAGGAGGGGGCAAACCGACAATTCCCCCCCAAAAAAGGGGAGAAAAAAATTTGGTAGAGCCGAATCAGCGAGAGAAAAACGATTTTCATGAAAAATCCCCCTAGACAACCGAGAGTCGCGCCCGTCCCTTACGACGACGTTGCTTGAGAACCCGTTTTCCTCCAGGACGTCGCATCCGGGAACGAAAACCGTGTGTCCGGGAACGCCTGATTTTACTGGGCTGGAAGGTACGTTTCACTTTCTAGGTCCTTTCTTATCTATGTTTGCCGAGAAATTTTTTTCACAAAAACGGTACGGGTTCTTTCCTCAAAGTGTCAAGTGAAAATTTTGACTCTGTTTTCAATCACTTCAAAAAAAAATAAAAATAATTTAGAATTTTTTTGACAATCCTTCACCTTTTGTTAAGTAACGCATCCGTTTCGCCGCCTTTGTCAATCGGTCGCGGACCCGGTTTTCAAAAGGCCATCCATGAACAGTCATGACGGGGCTGCTAGCTGTTGGCAGTGTGGGCCAACGTGGTGTTTTTTTGTGCTGATTTTTGCTTTTCCACAGGTGTTGAAAAGGCTGTGAGTTACTGGATCTTATAATGACATCAGCGGGTTGTCTCCCTCTAGAGCAGGTTCGAAATCGACTGGCAGAG
>CAYYFU010000119.1:0-4533 GCA_964471095.1 uncultured Pseudomonadota bacterium | reverse complement strand
TGCTCGCCTCCCCGGCCATTAGCGGTCAGGTGGAGGTCGTCTCCTGGGATGAGAAGGGGCTCTGCCTTGAGGCAAAAAACAAGTTTGTCCGCGATTGGATCCGCGAAAACTATCTCCCCGCCATCCTGGCGGAGATCCGCACCTTGACCGGCCAAGAGGTCTTTGTCCATATCACCCTGAAGGAGGGTCCGTCCCCCGTTGCTGAAGAAACGGCCCTGGAATCGGTTTTGCCGGAGAAACCGGCCCCTTACGAGGGACTGATCCCCCGATATACCTTTGACAATTTTGTCGTGGGGGCCTCCAACCAGTTTGCCCATGCCGCTTCTCGGGCGGTCGCCAAGCTCCCCGGGAAAAGCTACAATCCCCTCTTTATCTATGGCGGGGTCGGTCTCGGCAAGACGCATCTTTTAACGGCGATTGGGCAGGAGGTTCTGGCCCAAAATCCCCAGGCCAAGGTGATCCTGCTCTCCGGTGAGAAGTTTGTGAATGAGATGATCCACTGCCTCCGTTTTGAAAAGATGGCCGATTTCCGAAAGAAATACCGGGAGGGGTGCGATCTCCTGTTGGTTGACGACGTTCAGTTCATTGGAGGGAAAGGGAAGAGCCAAGAGGAGTTTTTTCACACCTTTAACCAGCTTCATGAGTCCGCAAAACAGATTGTCCTCACCTCGGATAAGGTTCCCAAGGAGATCCCGGCTCTGGAGGATCGGCTCCGCTCCCGTTTTGAGTGGGGGCTGATTGCCGATATCCAGGTGCCTGAGCTGGAAACCCGTGTCGCCATTCTCAAAAAGAAGGCGGACCAGGATGGAATCTTATTGGGGGATGATGTCGCCCTCTTTTTGGCGACCCATATCACCTCGAACGTCCGCGAGCTGGAGGGGGCGTTGATCCGGGTCAACGCCTTTGCCTCCCTGGCCCATCTCCCGATTACGGTCCCGTTTGTCAAAGAGATCCTCAAAAATGTCCTGGGGGGGGTCGGCCGGGTCTTAACGGTGGAGCAGGTCCAGAAGGTTGTTTCCGAATTCTTTGGGGTCAAGCTGTCTGATCTAACCGGAAAGAGGCGAGTTCGCGGCTTTGCGACCCCCCGACAGATCGCCATGTACCTTTGCCGGAAGCATATTAAGGCCTCGTTTCCTGAGATTGGCCACCGCTTTGGGGGGAAGGATAATTCGACGGTCGTCCATGCGGTAGCCAAGATTACGGAGAAGATCAAAGAGGATATGGAGCTTCGGGAGCAGATTTTGTCGCTGGAGCAGTTTTTGACCAGCTCGTAAGTCTGTGGATGAATCCAGGAGGAACCGGGGATAAGAAGGTGAGGTGAATTATCCCCTTTTTTTCAACAGAAGTGAAATCCACTTGCCCCCAGGAAGAGGTTTCCGCTAAAGCGCTGAGAACCAACAGGTACGAGGGTTATCCCCGATGGAATGGGAGCTAGAGGACTACGACTTGTTTTGTTTTAAGATAAATACCTAAGAAGTGAGTCCGGAGGATATCTTATGGATATAAAAATTAAAAAGGGTGATCTGGTCAATTTACTCCGCTGGTCGCAAGGGATTGCGGAAAAGAAAACCACCATGCAGATCCTGGCCAATATTTTACTTGAGGCGGCAGACAAGCGACTCCGTGTGACTGCGACCGACCTGGAGGTCGCGCTGACCGCCGAAACGGAGACAGAGAATAAAGTTCAGGGCCGTTGGGTCATCAATGCGAGACATCTCTATGAGATCGTGCGAGAGGCGCCGGCGGAAGAGATTCAGCTACTTCGCCATGAGGCAAACGGTTTGAAGGTCGTCTCCGGAAAGGCCGAATTTCGAATGATGGGGATGAACCCGGATGACTTTCCGGCCCTTCCGACCCTGCAGGGTAAGGAGGAGGTGGTTCTGGATCCGGAAGACTTGAGTGAAATGATTGATAACACTTTTTATGCCGCCTCTAACGATGAAACCCGCTATATCCTGAACGGCTTGCTGTTCACCTTGGTTAAAGGGACAGGGGGAAATCAACTGCGGGTCGTGGCCACGGATGGTCATCGACTTTCCTATTCAGAACGAAAGGTTGATCCCCAATGGAATCTCCCCAAAGGAATTCTGGTTCCACGAAAGGGGATTCAGGAGTTGAAGAAGCTCCTTCAAGAGGGGACCGGTGATCTTTTGGTAACCTCCGATGAACGGGGGATCCGCTTCCGTCGCGGCCCCGTAACCCTGATGGTCCGTTTAATCGAGGGGGAATTTCCGTCTTATGAGCAGGTCATCCCGAGCAAGACGGAGCGGGTTGTCTCTCTGGATCGATCGCTGCTGGCGGGGGCGTTGAAACGCGCCTCGATCCTCAGTTCTTCAGAGGGGCGCGGGATCCGGATGGGGTTCTCTCCCAATCTCCTTGAAATCTCGAGCGCCCATCCGGATGCGGGGGAGACCCGCGAGGAGCTCCCGATCGATTACCGCGGGAACCGCTTTGAGGTTGCCTTCAACCCCCGTTACTTCCTCGATCTCTTGGCCGTCCTGGAAGACGAGAAGGTTGTTTTAGAGCTCAAAGACGACGTCTCCCCCTGTGTCGTCCGGTCGGAATTTGACAAGGGATTTTTGGCCCTTGTGATGCCGATGCGGCTCTAAAAACCCCATCGATCTTGTTTACATCTACAGAAGGCGTATGGTAGTTTTTCCGCGGAAATGAGGACCGGGACCGCCATGGCAGAGAAAAAGAAGAGTCAGCAATACGATGCCTCTCAGATCAAGGTCCTGGAGGGTCTGGATGCGGTCAGGAAGCGTCCGGCCATGTATGTCGGGTCGACGGGTGCCCCCGGTCTCCATCATCTTGTCTACGAGGTTGTCGACAACTCTGTCGATGAGGCGCTCGCGGGGGAATGCACCCAGATTGAGGTCGTCATCCATATCGATAACAGCGTGACCGTCATCGATAATGGCCGCGGGATTCCTGTCGATATCCATGCCACCGAAAAGATCTCTGCGGCCGAAGTCGTTCTGACCAAACTCCACGCCGGCGGGAAATTTGATCATGATGCCTATCGGGTCTCCGGGGGGTTGCATGGGGTCGGTGTCTCGGTCGTTAACGCCCTGTCCGAGAAGCTCGATTTGGAGATCTTCCGGGATGGAAAGGTGTATCATCAGTGGTATAAACGGGGTGCCACCCAATGCCCGCTGGAGGTGACCGGCAAGACGACCCGTCGGGGCACAAAGGTGACTTTCAAACCGGATGGCCAAATTTTCGAAACGACCGAGTTCAGCTTTGATACCCTCTCCCAGCGGTTGCGCGAGCTCTCCTTCTTAAACAAGGGGCTCAAGATCTCCATCCTGGATGAGCGGACCAAAAAGAATCATGAATTTCAGTACGCCGGCGGGATCAAGAGCTTTGTCGAATTCTTGAACCAGAGAAAGAATCCGCTGCACGACGTGATCTATTTTGAGGCGGAAAAGGATCGCATCCTGCTGGAAGTGGCGATGCAGTACAACGACAGCTATGCGGAGAACATTTTTTCGTTTGCCAACAACATTAATACCGTCGAGGGGGGGACTCACCTGATCGGATTCAAATCGGCGATCACCCGGGCGATCAACCAGTATGCCTCAACGGGGGGGCTCTTGAAGGACTTGAAGGAGAACCCGGGCGGTGAGGATGTTCGTGAAGGGTTGACGGCGGTTGTCTCCGTCAAGATCCCGGATCCCCAGTTTGAGGGACAGACCAAGGCAAAACTCGGCAACTCCGAGGTGGAGGGGCTTGTCAAACAGCTGGTGTACGATCGGTTGTCCGAATATCTGGAAAAACACTCGACAATCGCCCGACGAATGATCGCCAAGGTCATTGACGCGGCCCGGGCCCGGGAGGCGGCCCGCCAGGCCCGTAATCTGGTCCGGCGAAAAGGGGCGCTCGATATCGGTTCGCTCCCGGGCAAGCTCGCCGATTGTCAGGAGCGGGACCCGGTTGTCTCCGAACTCTACATCGTGGAGGGGGATTCCGCCGGCGGTTCGGCCAAGCAGGGACGCGACCGGAGAAATCAGGCGATCCTCCCTTTGAAGGGAAAGATCCTCAACGTAGAAAAGGCCCGTTTTGATAAGATGCTCTCCTCCGAAGAGATTCGGGTGATGATTACCGCCCTGGGGGTTGGGGTGACCGAAGAGAATCGGGAGGGACAGGACCTCACCAAGCTTCGCTATCACAATATCATCCTGATGTGCGACGCCGATGTCGATGGCTCCCATATCCGCACCTTGCTCCTGACCTTTTTCTATCGACAGATGCCGCAGCTCGTGGAGAAGGGATATCTCTACATCGCCCAACCCCCGCTCTATAAAGTGAAGAAGGGAAAAGCCGAGAAATACCTGAAAGACGAGACGTCGCTGGAGGACTACCTGATCGATTTTGGCCTCGAGGCGGTTCGTCTGAAGGTGAAGGGGGGGGAGCTGGCCGGCAAGGACTTGGCCAAACTGACGAAGAAACTGATTCGGTATCAACGAATCCTGGATCTCCTGCAAACCAAAGGAGATCCGCGGATCATTGATGCCGTGGCTGAGGTGATGC
>CAYYFU010000118.1:0-5367 GCA_964471095.1 uncultured Pseudomonadota bacterium | reverse complement strand
TTTCAAAAGGGAACCCCATCCAGTGGGCGACCGCCTCGATCCCCTCCAGACCCAATTTTTTCTCGATCAGGTCATCGACACAAAGTCGGACAAACTGATTTTCTTCCCTCAGTTTTTTCGATCGATAAGACTTTCCGATATTGGACATCCCGATCAGGGCGAGCCACAACCCTCCTTTTTTGAGACGGCGATCAAACTCTTCAGCGGTTATTTTCACGAAAATGCCTTCTCCTAGTCCTGGCCGGTAATTTCCCTGACGAGATGACGATACGGAATCAGTTTTTCCCGGGTCTCAGCGGCCGTGGCTGATTGCAGGGCGCTCTCGGCCAATTTTTTGGCTTCATCGGATCGTATTTTTCGGAGCACACTTTTGACCGGCAAGATACTGGCCGGGATCATCGAGAGTTCCGTGACCCCCAGACCGACGAGCAGAGGCAACATCAACGGGTCCCCCGCCATTTCACCGCAGACGCCGATCGGTTTGCCCGCCTCGTTGGCCACCCGGGCCACCTGGGCGATCGAATTTAAAACCGCCGGATGCAGCGGGTCAAAAAAGGCAGCCACCTTCTCGTTATTGCGATCAACCGCGAGGGTGTATTGGGTCAGGTCATTGGTCCCGACGCTGAAAAAATCACAATGCTGGATCAGGATAGAAGCCATTTGGACCGCTGCCGGCACCTCAATCATGATCCCCACCTGAATTTTTTCGTCGTAGGAGCTTTTTTCCCGAAACAGTTCGTCCATCGCCTCATGCAGGATCGTCTGGACCTGGAGGATTTCCTCCACGCCGGAGATCATCGGCACCAGGATCCGTAGCGGACCGTGGGCTGAGGCTCTTAAGAAAGCGCGAAACTGCGTCTTTAAAAGCTCCGGCTGGGCGAGGCAGAGGCGGATGGAACGATATCCCAAAAACGGATTTGCCTCGGTATGGGTGATTTCGAGCGAGGCGATCGGCTTGTCACCGCCGGCATCAAGGGTCCGAAAGGTGACCGGAAGCCCCTGGGCATCTTCCACCACTTTCCGATAAAGTTGGTATTGTTCCTCTTCACTGGGGAGTCGCTTGCGGATCATGAAGGGGTATTCGGTCCGATAAAGACCGATCCCCTCCGCCCCATAATCCTGCAAACTCTTCAGTCCCCCGACCATCCCGATGTTGGCCTCCAGCGCAATCCGTTTTCCGTCCTCCGTTTCGGAAGGCATATGAACGAGCGATTGGAGATGGACGAGGCGATCGACGTATTCGTCCTGGATCCTTTCATATTCCTTGAGGATCTCTTTTTGCGGATTGACAAAAACGCTTCCTGAATCTCCGTCAATAATCAGCACGGTCCCCGGCTGGAGTTTGCGACAGATCCCGGGGACCCCCATGACGGCAGGAATGCCGAGCGATCGGGCAAGGATTGCGGCATGAGACGTAACGCCGCCCCGTTCCGTCACAATCCCCTGGATCCTTTTCGGGTCGAGTTTCGCCGTTTCCGAGGGAATGAGGGTCTCGGCGACCAAAATCCCTTCCCAAATCTCCTTTTTTTTCTTGGAGCGGGCCCCGATCAAATGTTCCATCAAACGCTGGCGGATATCCTCCAGATCTCCCGCTCGCTCCCGGAAATGGGGGTCATCGATCGATTCAAACTCCCGGATATATTCTCCGATCGTATTTCGGACCGCCTCGATCGGACCTCGGCCCTTTTCGATCTGAGATTTAAGTTTCTTTTGAAAACTTTTGTCGGAGAGAATCATCCGATGGCTGTAAAAGATGTCCGATTCCTGTTTGGAGAATTTCTTCAAAAGTTTTTTTTCCAGATGTAAAAGATCGCGGGAGGTATTTCGGATCGCCAACCGCACTCGCTTCCAGGATTGCGGGGGCGATTCTTTTTTCCCTTTGCCGGGGATCAGAATGACCGGAGAGACACCCGGGGTCAGAAAAAAGGCGCTCCCAATCCCAAAACCGGGGGCCACCGGGATTCCCTTCAACTGCTCCGTGTGGCCGACGGAGCGGGTTGATTGTTCCTGGGTTGTCTCGAGCGCGACAAATTTTAAAATCATGCCGGCAATCTGAAAGGAGATCACCTTCAGCATCTCCACTTCATTTTTGGAAAAGTCTCTCGGATCAACGGTCTGGACGGTCAACACCCCCACCGGGATCTCACGGTTCAAAAGAGGGAAGGCGGCAAACGAGTGAAATTTTTCTTCACCGGTTTCCGGGAAATATTTGAAGCGGGGATGTTGGGAGGCCTCCCGCACAATCACCGGTTGCATTTTTTCGATCGCCAGACCGGTCAAGCCTTCATGGATCCTCATTCGGACATTGCCGATAGAAATCGGATCCAGGCCGTCCGTTGCCACCAGGATCAGCGACTTGTCCTGGAGCAGGTAGAGGGAACAGACATCGACCTTCATCTCCTGTCGAACGAGGCTCACGACATGGGCCAACGGATTTTCGGAAGGGTGTGATTTTTGGAGGATTCTCGCGATGTTAGCGATAGTTCGGAGGTTGCTTCCCTCGGTTTGGACGCCCTCCCCCTTGGCGCTCATCCCCTGTTGATACACGGTTATTTGGGGATCAGCAAGCGTCGAGTTGCAGGAATTTTCGCTATTTTTTGGTCGTGGCGAGCTGGTGATGGGCCGTTTCGTCGATCGCGATTTGAACGGAATCGGTTTGGATCTCCAACAGATGACCGCCCCCGGATCTATCCTCGCTTAAGAAATGAAAATGATAACCGGGGAGGTTCATCCCTTGGGCCGATTCCGGACACCAAAACCCCACCAAGGTTCCCTTGACGTCACGAAACTCAAAGGTCGGTTCTGTCTTGACCACTTCGGTGATCGGCAGATACGGTTTCTTTTGGGCCGGGACGCTGCGGGTCTTCACGTATTTGAATTTCCCGTCAATTCGGATCGAGTAGAAGAACTGCTTGTTCAGGAGCAGACTGTCCAAAAAACCGGAGAGTTGAGTGAGGTCGAGAGGTTGATCGGTGGATGCGGTATGATCGGTTTCAAAGAAAGTGACGGCCGCAAACGGGGTCTTGGAACTTTTCACGACGGCGTCGGTCAAGAGATACGCCTTGCCGTCCGCCTTGATCTGATAAAATTTTCCCTGCAGAAGCACCATTTCTCCATCCAGACGATTAAAAGTTCCGAGTCCAAAGTCCCCCTGTTTCTGCACCTCCCCCAGGGAGACCTTGCCGTCGTATTGCCCCGCCATCAGGTCGTCGATCTTGGCCGTCTGGTAGAGGAGATCCAGCTCAGGCTCGGCCAAGGCACTACCCGCCAGAAGGGTGAAAAAAAGGACGGGGAGGAGGCGCATGCCTTGACTCATTGAACGAAATTTCTTACGAAGTCAACCATGTCCAAACTAAACAAATACAGCTCCCGGATTACCCAGACCCAGGATCAGCCGGCGTCGCAGGCGATGCTCTACGCCTTGGGGCTGACTGAGGCCGATCTGGCCAAGCCGTTTGTCGGGATCGCCTCGACCGGCTACGAGGGGAACCCGTGCAACATGCATTTAAACGACCTTGCCCGGTTGGTGAAACAAAGTTGCGGGGCGATGGGGCTGAACGGGCTCATTTTTAATACGATCGGGGTGAGTGATGGCATCTCGATGGGGACCGACGGGATGAATTACTCGCTGCAGTCCCGTGAGATCATCGCCGACTCGATCGAGACGGTGATGGCGGCGCACTGGTACGACGGCTGTGTTGCGGTGGTCGGGTGCGACAAGAATATGCCCGGCTCGGTGATGGCGATGGGGCGGCTCAACCGGCCGAGTCTGATGGTCTACGGCGGGACGATCCAATCAGGGAATTATCAGGGGAAAAAGCTCGACATCGTCTCGGCATTTGAAGGACTCGGCCAGTGCATGGCGGGGAAGATTTCTGAATCGGATTTAAAAGGAATTCTGCAGCATGCCTGCCCGGGGGCCGGCGCCTGCGGCGGGATGTACACCGCCAACACGATGGCCTCGGCGATCGAGGTTTTGGGATTAAGCCTGCCGTATAGTTCATCGCACCCGGCGACAAGTTCCGAAAAACGGGATGAGTGTCTTAAGGCGGGGGCAGCGATCCGAAACCTTTTGGAGCGAGAGATCACCCCCAAAAAAATCATGACGAAGAAGGCGTTTGAAAACGCGATCGCGATCGTGATGGCGTTGGGGGGATCCACCAACGCGGTGTTGCATCTGATCGCGATGGCCAAATCGGTGGGGGTGAAATTATCTCTCGATGACTTTCAGCGGATCAGCAACCGAACCCCGTTTCTCGCCGACCTGAAGCCGTCCGGAAAATACCTGATGGAGGACCTCTACGCGGTTGGAGGGGTGCCGGCCGTAATGAAACTGCTTTTGAAAGAACGATTGTTGCATGGCGATTGCCTCACGGTCACTGGAAAAACGCTGGCAGAAAATCTGGAACCGTTGCCCGGCTTGAAAGAAGGGCAGAAGGTGATCTTTCCCTTCTCCAACCCGATCAAGCGGACCGGTCATATCCAGATCCTCTATGGGAATCTTGCGCCGAAGGGGGCGGTGGCGAAGATCACCGGCAAAGAGGGGACAGAGTTTACCGGCAAGGCGAGGGTCTTTGACAGTGAAGAGGCAGCGATCCGAGGACTGCAACAGAATCGGATCAAAAAGGGGGATGTCGTTGTGATCCGGTACGAGGGACCCAAGGGGGGTCCGGGGATGAGCGAGATGCTGAAGGTCACCTCCGCGGTGATGGGGGCGGGGTTGGGGAAGGAGGTTGCGCTCATCACCGACGGCCGATTCTCGGGCGGCACGCATGGTTTTGTCGTGGGGCATATCACGCCGGAGGCGCAAGAGGGGGGACCGTTGGCGATCATCCGGAATGGCGATGAAATTACGATTGATGCGGTCAAGAAAAAACTGACCCTGAATCTTCCCCCAAAAGAGATCAAGACGCGGCTCAAAAAATGGCGGGCGCCGAGGCTCAAGGCGACCCGCGGGACCCTCTCCAAGTATATCCGGACCGTCTCTCCCGCCTCCGAGGGGGCGGTGACCGATACCGGCTAGATTGGGGGGTTCGGACCCCAACAGACCGGCCTTTATAGAAACGAGCCGTGGTTGTCATAAAAACTAAAATGATTTCATATAGTTATATTGTTATTTTTTACCTCATTTTGGTATCCCCATTGCACTATTAAGGGTCAGGATGAAATCGGTTTATTCAAGATCGTTCAGGATCCTGTTGATTGCCACCCTGCTTTTCTTCTCCTCCTGCCTGACCCTCCCCTGGCTCCATGAAGACCCCCCCGCGGAGGCGGAGGCTGCCGAAAATGTCGGCAGGTACAGCGACCTGGTTGTCGATTCAACCGCTCGGGTTCATATCGTTTATCAAGATGCCGACGATTACTACC
>CAYYFU010000117.1:4697-5465 GCA_964471095.1 uncultured Pseudomonadota bacterium | reverse complement strand
GGGCGGTGCCGGCAAGGTTTATCTTTATACCTCAAATCCGGATATCGCCACCGGTGACGGGATGGCGATGGCATCCCGGGCGGGGGCACGACTCGCCAATCTCGAATTTGTCCAATTTCACCCCACCTGTCTGTTTCATCCGCAGGCGAAGTCGTTTCTGATTTCCGAGGCGGTTCGCGGCGAGGGAGGGGTCCTGAGACTTCAGTCCGGCACCCCCTTCATGGAACAGTACCATTCCATGAAGGATCTCGCCCCTCGTGACGTTGTCGCGCGGGCGATCGACGCCGAGCTAAAAAAATCCGGTGATGTGTTCGCCTGGCTGTACCTGACCCACAAGCCGGCCTCCTTCATTCGCGATCGGTTCCCGATTATTTATCAAAAATGTCTGCAGCTCGGCATCGATATAACGGCGCAACCGATCCCGGTCGTTCCAGCCGCCCACTATTTCTGTGGAGGTATTTTGACGGACCTGCAGGGAAAAACCTCCGTGGAGGGCCTTTACGCGGCGGGCGAGGTCGCCTGCACCGGGCTTCATGGGGCGAACCGGCTCGCCTCCAATTCGCTCCTCGAGGCGGCGGTGATGGCCCACCGCGCCGCCTTGGCCTCGATCGAGGAAATAAAACAACCATCGCCCATCAACCATCCTCCATCAACGATCCTTGATTGGAACCCCGGCAACGCAGTGGACTCCGATGAACAGGTGGTGATCTCCCAGAACTGGGATGAGATTCGCCGGACGATGTGGAATTATGTCGGGATCGTCCGGTC
>CAYYFU010000117.1:1368-4687 GCA_964471095.1 uncultured Pseudomonadota bacterium | reverse complement strand
GGCTGCTCAGGGCGCGTCGCCGGATCGATTTATTGATGGATGAGATCAATCAGCACTATTGGAACTTCAAGGTCACACCCGACCTGCTGGAATTGCGGAATATCGCGACGGTGGCCGATCTGATTCTTCAGTGCGCCTTGTGGCGGAAGGAAAGCCGCGGACTTCACTACACAATCGATTACCCCGAAACCAAACCGGAGTTTGAACGGGATACGATCATTTAATTTATTTCCACTGCAATTCAGAGGTGGCAGGGATCCCCTTCATTTGGAGGGAAAACGATTGCCCTTCTTGAACCGTTTTGGGGAATTTGAGCAAAAACGCCTTCGACCACTTGTCGAGATAGGGGTAGAGCCCCCGTTCCACCTCGCTGATCGAGACCCGTTCAATAGAGACAGGCGTCACCCCCTGGCCTCCCTGGCTTCCAGAGGGCAAGCCGGAGGGCAGGCCCTCCAACGCCATCCGCCATCGACCAGTGTCCTTGCCGATTTCGGGCCAGGCGTTCGAACCGGCATAGATCGCCGCAAAAAATATGTCGTAGCGGCGTGATTCTGCCTCGTCCTCTGATAAGGCACGCTCGATCTCCGCCGGACTCCATTGCTGTTCTTTGGCCAGCTTCTCGCGCCGCGCCCTGCGAAACTCCGGGGAAAGATAGGTCACCTTCCACGACATCCGCATCTCCAGGTTCTCAAACGTATAGTCACGCCCCTGCCGGGTCCATTCTCGAAGCACGCTCCGATAAGATCGCGCCTCCAGAGGAAGGGCAAAAAGAACCGAGACCGCCAGCAAACTAAGGATGCCTTTCAACCCAGGCCTCGATGTCATGAAACACCTTTTCCTTTCCGATTTCATTGAACAGTTCATGGTAATAACCGTCATAAATCTTCAGCGTCTTATCCTCAACCGGAATTTTTTCGAAAAAATCCCGGGTCCCCTGGGCCGCGGTGATCGGATCCGCCCCGCCATGAAGGCAAAGGGCCGGGACCCGGATCCGGCCGGCAAGCTCCATGATTTTTTCCAAATTGTCCAGGATCATTCCCCCCAACCGGACCGTCACCTTGCGGAAGACGAGCGGATCCTTTTCATAGGCACGGACCACCGCCGGGTCGTGAGAAATCCCCTTCGGCGGGACCTCATTTCCGAGGGTAAGGATCGGAACCGTCCGGGAAAGGATCTTGGCGGCCACTTTCTTGAACCTCGGTACCCGGAGGGCAACCTGCAGATTGGCAGAAGAGAGAATCACGCCGTTCAAACCGTCACTCTTCGAAGGCTCTGACAAATAATTGACCACGACCTGTCCGCCAAAGCTGTGGCCGATCAGAAACCGCCGGCCCGGAGGGACGATTTTTAAAAAAATCCCGATATCGTCGGCCAGCTGCCTCCAGGAAGCGGCATCACCCCTTCGTCCCTCCGAATGACCATGCCCCCGGAGGTCAAGGGCATAAACCGAATATCCCCTCGCGGTGAACCAAGCGGCCGGGTTTTGATAGCGACCGGAGTGCTCCCCAAGTCCGTGGATGAAGACAAGCTGCCCCTTCGGTTCCGGTGACGACCAGGTGCGGTAAAAGAGCCGGGTGCCGCCGTTTCCCAAAAAAGTACCGGTCTCCTCCCGCGTCATGAGAAGAATCCTTTTTTCTTGGTGATCTTTTCTCCCGATTCCGCGGCAAATTGCCGGAGCAGTTCCTCCTGTTTCCTGGTCAAATGCTGCGGTGTCTTGACCCTGAGTCGGACGACCAGATCCCCCCGTTGCCTGGAGCGTAACCGGGGAAAACCGAGCCCTTCCAAAACAAGCTGCTGTCCTGTTTCACTCCCCCTGGGGATCTGGACCTTGCGGAACCCCTCCAGGGTCTGGACTTCCGTCTCCCCCCCCAACACCGCCGTCACCATGGAGACCGGAAGCTCGGTATAGAGGGTATCCCCGTCTCGCGCAAAATGCGGGTCCTTCTGCACCTGGATAAAGAGATAGAGGTCGCCGGTCGCCGCTCCCTCCTGGCCTGCCTCCCCCTCCCCCGAAAGGAGCATCTGTGTCCCCTGATCCACCCCAGGAGGAATCTTGACGGAGAGTTTCCGGCTCTTGCGAACCCTCCCCTCCCCCCGACACTCATGACAAGGGTCGTCCAGGACCGTTCCGACCCCATGACATTCCCCGCAGGTGGTCGTGATCATGAAAAACCCCTGGCTCTTCCCGACCTGTCCGGAGCCGCGACAACGGGAACAGGTCTTTCGGGAACTGCCCGGCTTCGCCCCGGAACCGCCGCAGGGGACACAGGTCTCTCGCCGACTCACCTGGATATTTTTTTCGATCCCGGTAGATGCCTCCTGGAGACTAATCGCTATTTCACAGGAGAGATCGGCCCCTCGAGGGCGGCGTCCCGACCTCCCCTGCTGACGAAACCCGAAAAAATCTTCAAACAGGTCCCCAAAGCTCGCAAAAATATCCTCGACATCGGTAAAGTGGTGAAAACCGGTCCCCGCCAGCCCGGCATGACCAAATTGATCGTAACGGCTTCGCTGCTCCGGATCGGAGAGGACCTCATACGCCTCCGAGGCAAGCTTAAAATTTTCCTCCGCCTGCTGGTCGCCGGGATTCCGGTCGGGATGGTACTTCAGCGCCGCATTGCGATACGCCTTCTTGATCTCTTCCGGTTCGGCATCCCGTTCCACCCCGAGGATATGGTAGAAATCCCGCTTGGTCACTGGCCCAATCCCATCCCTCTAAATTAACCATTGGCGGGCCGTTGTCAATTTGGGAACTATTTGGGGATTCGGTGGATCGCCGCCGGCTCCGGATCCGCGTCGCTGTCCTCGGTGCCGCCAAAGTAGACCGAGTCTACGACCACCGCAAGTGCGGTCACCGGTTCGTCATTGATCAAGACCTCAAAGGAAGATCCATCCCTGGCCAGCTTCAGCAGTCGGCCGAACGAGGAGTTTGTCCCCGTCACTATCCCGCCCGCCAGATAGACCGAATCCCCGGAGACAACCAGACTATGGTTGTTTCCGAATGAACCTATACTTGAGGCGAGCGTTATCGGATTCCCGCCGGCGGCAGCTACCAACTTGATGGCATTGCCGGTTGCATCCGGCGATTGCTCTCGATAATAGAGTGCCAAGCCGCTCCCAACGAATTCAATGACCACATCCGATGCGGCGGTCAAGAGTGTCGGGCCCCCCGAGCCGTCCTTCGGGCAGGAGCGGATCGCCAAGTTACCCGCCTCTATGGTCCCGGTCTGGAAATAGACGGTGTCCGAGTCGATCCCCATTGAGACCGGTGGATTCCCCGACTCCACCGAGCAGACCTCGCTGATCAAACCGGTCGCGA
>CAYYFU010000117.1:0-1358 GCA_964471095.1 uncultured Pseudomonadota bacterium | reverse complement strand
TCCCGTCGGACGGGATCCCGTTCACAAAGGTGGCACCAGGGGTCTGAGGATCATCGTTCCGACTCGCAATCGTCGTCGGGTTGCAAGAACCGGTGGTCGAGGCCAGGGGGCATCCGAAGACCTCCTTGGGGTTTGCGTCACAGCTAAAGGCCAGGACAAAATAGATCCGCCCGGAATCGAGGGAAATCCGGTCGATATTGCAGGTCGTGTTTTCGTAGAAGCAATTGGCGGTTCCCCCGGCCAACGGGCACCGGCAGAGCCGGCCCCCCGGATCGACCGTTTTGTCCGGCGCCTGCAGGACAAAGTAGACCGCGCTGGAATCGGCCACCAGATCGCCGACGGCCCCATCCAGTCCACTGCACAAGGTCTCTAACGAGCTCGCCGCGGTCCCTGCCGACTCCTCCTCCTCATCGGACGACGTAGTCGTCTGAAAACTCGCAGTAAAATCGGCCCCCAGCTGATTTCCGGCCGCATCCTTCACCTCCGACATGACGGTCACTGTGTACATTGTCTCTGAACTCATATCGGATGCCGGCGCGAAGGTCGCGGTGTTGGCGGCTGTGTCATAGGAAATCGAACCGCTGAGGCCCAGATTTGACGAATCGCCCGACCCTTCCGCCGAGACCGAAAAGGTGCCGATGGTGATCGATCCGGCCTCCATCGCCTCGGAAAAGACCAGCTGAATCGATGAATCGAGGGCGACATCGGTCGCACCATCCGCCGGGCTGACGGAAAGGACCGTCGGGGCGGTCGTGTCACTCGCCGAGGCGGTCCCCGTTCCGCTCCCTCCTCCACCACACCCGGCCACCCCCCCAAAAAACCAGGCCCCGGACCCGGCCAAACCGACAACAAACATAACTAATTTGTATACTAATCTCATGTTATTCCACCACTATTCTATCATAATTTTTTAGGTTATCAATATGTTATGTCATCTGGCTTGACAGGACCCAGAGGGTGGTTAGATTGAGGGCAAGGAGGCGATATGGGTAAAATCATCGGGATAGATCTTGGGACCACCAACTCGGTCGTGGCGGTGATGGAGGGGAGCGAGCCGAAGGTGATCGTCAACGAAGAGGGATCGCGACTGACCCCCTCGGTCGTTGGCTACACCAAGGATGGCGAGGTGCTGGTCGGTCAGATCGCCAAGCGACAATCAATCACCAATCCGGAAAACACCGTCTACTCGATCAAGCGGTTCATGGGGCGGAAGTATCCCGAGGTGAGCGAGGAGATGAAGATGGTCCCGTATCAGGTGCTGAAGGCGGACAACGGGGATGCCCATGTGAAGATCCCTTTTTTTTTTAATGATACGGCGACCACCGAGATCTACGCAAAGGTCCTGATGAAGCTCAAAA
>CAYYFU010000116.1:0-5473 GCA_964471095.1 uncultured Pseudomonadota bacterium | reverse complement strand
CGGGCGGGGGCAAGCGCCTGCTGGTAAAGTTGCATCAGGATCGGCTGACCGACGGCGGCACAGGCCTGGAGTTCGGAGAGTCGGTGCGGTTTTTTGTTGAAGCCCAAATGGCGCATCCCGGAGGCGATCGCCCCGGAGGAGACAAAAATGGTCTCAATCCCCTTTTTTTGGAAAAAGGCGATCTCCTTGGCGATGCCAATCAGCGCCTGATGGGAGAGTTGTCCCTTCTTGCCGATCAGGATGCTGGATCCAACCTTGACCACCGCGCGGCGCGTCTTGCAAATCACCTCACGGAGACTCATTTCGGTTATTTCTTTGACCATTCCTCAGGTGTATAGGTTTTTAATGAAAGGGCATGCAAGGAGCCGGAGGCGATTTCCTTCTCAAAGAGCCCCTTCACCATCCGGTGTTGATCCAGCATCCTTTTTCCTTGAAAGATGGGAGAGATGACCGTGACCTCCCAGTGGTCTGCCGTGCCGGTCAGGTCTCGAATCATCACCTTGGCGCCGGGCAAAACCGCTTCAATTCGCTGCTGGATTTCAGGTGGTTGCATCGGCAGGGTTGTAGGATATTTCAACCCGCTTGTCGAGGGGTTAGGGAAGGAGGCTCAATGTCTTGCGCAGCAGCAGGTCGATCCCTTCGCCTGTTGCGGCAGAAAGGGTGACGATTGGGGTCCTTTTTTTCTGGAAATAAAGCAGGAGGGTTTTACGTTTTGCCCGGGCCTCCGGGAGGTCCCCCTTGGTCAAAACGACCAACTCAGGACGATCGGCGAACTCCGGATTATAGGCCTCGAGCTCCCGACGAATGGTCTGATAGGACAGAACGGGGTCAGGGCGGAGCGGATCGGTGGTGTCGATCAGGTGAAGAAAGACGCGTGTTTTTTCGATATGCTTCAAAAAGCGAAACCCCAGTCCGGTTCCGTGGCTCGCCCCTTCGATAAGACCGGGGAGATCGGCAACGGTAAAATTTTTACCTTTGTGGGTGACAACCCCCAAGACCGGGGTCTTGGTCGTGAAGGGGTAATCGGCAATCTTGGGCCGAGCCTTGGAGATGACCGAGAGCAGTGTCGATTTACCGGCATTCGGGAGGCCGATGAGCCCCACGTCTGCCAGCAGTTTCAATTCCAGAAGGACCCAGCGTTCTTCACCCGGCAGTCCTTTTTCCGCCTTACGGGGGGCCTGATGGGTTGAGGTGGCAAAGTGGATATTGCCGCGCCCCCCTCGCCCTCCCTGGGCAATGATCGCACTTTGTCCCGCTGTCGTCAGATCCGCGAGCAACCTGTCCGTCTCCTCTTCCTGGACAACAGTCCCAATCGGGACCCGGATGATCAGGTCGGCACCCGCCTGGCCGTAGCAGTCCTTGCCCATTCCATGTTCCCCCCGTTTTGCCGTCAGGTGTTTCTTGAATTTGAAATCATAGAGGGTGGTCAGACTCGCATCGGCCTGAAAAATGACATGCCCCCCGCGCCCCCCGTCCCCGCCGTTCGGGCCGCCGCGCGGGATATACTTCTCCCGCCGGCACGAGACACAGCCGTTGCCGCCGTCCCCGGCCTTCACAAAAATCTTGGCTTCATCGATGAATTTCAAGGTTTACTGCGGATAAACACTGACCTGGCGTTTTTCGCCGTGCGGTTCGTATTTCACGACGCCGTCAATTTTCGCAAAGATCGTCCAGTCGCGGCCGACGCCGACGTTCCGGCCCGGATGGATCTGAGTCCCCCGCTGACGGACCAGGATTGTCCCGGCGGTCACCTTTTCCCCGCCGTAGCTCTTGACACCACGACGTTGGCCGTGACTGTCGCGACCGTTTGAAGTACTGCCGCCACCCTTTTTATGTGCCATAGATTCATAACGCCCCCTCTTTCCCCCTCTTACCTTAAGAGGGGGATGGGGGAGTTATCCCCTTATTTCCTTGATCCTCACGGTCGTGAAAATTTGCCGGTGTCCCCGCTTTTTATCATAACCTTTCCGTCTCTTATACCGGTAGGCGATCACCTTTTTCCCCTTCCCTTCACCCAAAACCTCGGCCATCACCCGGGCCTTCTCAAGATAGGGGGTGCCAATCTGGACGGTCTCGTTCTCCCCAATCAGCAGGACCTTGTCGAAGGCGACCTCTTGTTTGGCTCCCTCGACGGCAAACCGTTCAACCTCGAGGAGATCCCCCTTGGCGACCCGGTACTGTTTTCCACCTGTTTCAATGACGGCGTACATATTGAAAAACGGGACTTTAGACCATACCGGGCGGATTCTGTCAACTCCTACCAGGACCGCCTCTGGCGGGCCGTTGAGGGGGAGGCTCCATCGGGCTTTGCCCGTGGAGGGGGCGACGCGAGCCCCTAGCGATCGCTTACCTCGAATTGCTCGAGGTGGAACTCTTCGCGCGCCTTGACGATCACCTTTTTCCCTGATTTTTTCTCCCAATCCTCCAGATTAGGTCGCTCTTCATCCAGCAACATTTCGGCAATTGAGGGGTGGGAATGAACCAAGATCGATTCCGCCCGAAAATCGACCAAACCCCGACGGAGTTCCCGGAAAATCTCGTGGCAAACGGTCGAACGACTCTTCAGAGTGCCGACCCCTTCACAATAAAAACAGGGCTCACAGAGCAGGCGATTGAGGCTCTCCCGCGTCCGCTTGCGGGTCATTTCAACGAGGCCCAGTTCCGTGATCTTGGTAATCGTCGTCTTGGCACGGTCGTTACGGAGCTCCTCTTTCAAGGCCTGATAGACCTTCTCCCGGTTGGCGTGCCGTTCCATATCGATAAAATCGATAATGATGATCCCCCCGATATCCCGAAGCCGGAGCTGGTAGGTGATCTCCTTCATCGCCTCCAGATTGGTCTTCAGAATTGTATCTTCGAGGTTTGATTTTCCGACAAATTTTCCGGTATTGACGTCAATCGCGGTCAGCGCCTCGGTCTGCTCGATGATGATATACCCGCCCGATTTCAACCAGACCTTCTTCCCCAAGGCGCGGGAGATCTCCACCTCAATGCCATAGGCGTCGAAAAGTGGTTCGGTTCCCTGATACAGCTCGACCATGTGACGCGCCTGGGGAGAGAAGGTGCCGATAAAATCCTCCACCTTCTTTTTCTCCTCGGGGGAGTCGATGACGACATGATCAATATCGGGCGAAAAGAGATCCCGCGTGGCGCGGAGCACGACATCCAGCTCCTTGTGAACGAGGGCGGGGGCCCCTGACGATTCCGCCTTGGTTCGGGTCTCATTCCAGAGATTGATCAGGTAATCCATGTCCAGTTTCAGTTCCCGCTCGCTCGCCCCCTCGCTGAAGGTCCTCGCGATAAATCCACCCCCACCCGTTGGGGCAATACGATCCAGGATCTGTTTGAGTCGGGCCCGTTCACGATCATCGGGGATCCGGCGGGAGACCCCTAAGTGGCCGACCGTCGGCATATAGACGAGAAAACGGCCCGGCAGGCTGACATGACTGGTCAAGCGGGCCCCTTTGGTGCCGATCGGGTCCCGTGCAATCTGGACCAAAATCTCCTGCCCCTCTCGAACCAGGTCCTGGATCTGGGGAATTTCCCGAGGGGAACGGCGGCCAAAACGGGGTCGCTCCGGCGGCGGTTCTTCTTCCTCACTCATCACCTCTTCCAACGCCATGTCCGGGGCGATGTCACTCACATAAAGAAAGGCGGTCCGTTCCAGCCCGATCTCGGCAAAGGCGGCCTGCATCCCGGGAAGGACGCGGACGATTTTCCCCTTGTAGATGTTGCCGTGATACCGAACCTCCTGGACCCGTTCGACGATCAATTCGGCAATGGAGCCGGCCTCCAGACGGGCGATCCGGCTTTCGGTCGGGGTTACGCTGATAATCAGTTCGTTGCGCACAGGTCAGAGGTGTAAACGGGAAGGGGGGTTGATTTCAAGGAAGAAAAGTGACCTCTTTTTTCATAATCCCCAAGCAATCGTCGGATCTGGTTTGGGGCCTGCCACTTCCCAAGCGGCCGTTTTATTCGCCGTCAAGGTCTCGAGGAGTTGCCAGCCCGCCTTATTTTTTTTGAAAACGTTGATCTTCAGATCCGCCACCATGGTGGTATGGATATGACAACTCAGTCCGTTGGGTGAGTTCATCGGGATCCGGACCCGCTGTTCGCGCGGGGCGGTCAGGTCCCCCAGAAACCGGATATCTCCGCGCATCGCCTCAAAATGCCAGCGGTTGGTTTCATAACGGCTCCGGTTCTGAAACCAGACGAGCGGAGAGAGAAAGGAATATCTTTTGCCGCGGTAGACGAAGAAGAGGAAGGTCAAGGGACGAATCGGTTTTTGACCGATCGCAATCCCGGCGGTCAGCCCCTCAAAGACGGCGGTGGGGTCTTCCTGAAAATCGGTGCAGTTTCCCCAAACCCAGGAATTCGCCAACTTCGTTCCCCAATGATGGGCCTGATGGGCCGGCAGGGATTGTAGGGAGAAGGACTGATCGTTGAGCCCAAACTGCCCACTCAGGCGACAGGAAAGGTGGGGCGCGTTGATTTTTGTCTCCGGCCAGGGGAGGGGGTACAAAAGGGAGGGGAGATGTCTCAGCCGGGTCGTCGGTTCATGAAAGGAGAGATCCCAGGTCATTTTCCCCCGGGGGGTTTGGATCTCACCACGGGTCCCGGTCTGAAAGATGACGGAGGACTTGATCTCGAGAAAAAAGAGCTCGTGTTCCAGACGGGTTTCGCTGATCGGAACCGTTTGCGTCAGGGCGAGATTTTTTTTCGGATCCTTGAGATCAAAATAAACCCCCAAGAGGGTTGCCTGAGGATTCCCATTGCGAGGGGAGTCAAGACCGAAACGGAGCCATCCCGCCGTTTGATGCTCGGGGTCGTTCCATTTGAGGTAATACGCCTCGTAGAACCCCCTTTTGGAACCGTCCCAGCGGAGAAGATTATCTCGTTCTGCCTCGGAAAGTGACATAATTAAAGAACTTGTGCCGTTAAATCGTAGGCGGTTGCCCCCTGAACGACCGCCTCACAAAATTGTCCCGTGACGACGTCCTTCCCTTTCAGGAAAACCTTACCATCAATCTCCGGGGCGTCCCACTCGCTTCTTCCCCAAGAATTTTTTTCCGCCAATACCTTGATTGTTGCCCCAAGCCTTTTTCGGTGGGTCTGTTGGGAGATCTCCTGCTGCAACGACATCAAGAGTCGCCGCCTTTCCTGTTTGGTTTTTTCCGGCAGCTGATCCGGCAAGTCCGCCGCGGCGGTACCCGGTTCAACGGAGAAAGCAAAGATCCCGACCCGTTCTAACCTTGCCTCTTGCAGAAAATGGGCCAGCTCTTGAAATTCATCTTCGGATTCCCCGGGGTAACCGACGATGAAGGTCGAGCGGATTCCAATCGCCGGGCCAGGCGTGCCCGTGTCCGCCACGGCATCGAAAGGCGCGGACGACGATTCCCGCCGCGGTGCCTGAACCCCGGTTGCCGACGCGCCCGTAGGCGTGGTTCGGCACGCCGAGGATCGGCTCCTGGTG
>CAYYFU010000115.1:4394-5479 GCA_964471095.1 uncultured Pseudomonadota bacterium | reverse complement strand
CCATCGGGCATCAATCGTCCCTTGGTAGAGTTTTTCCAGTTCGGGCGGAGGGGTCTCGATCCACTCCGCGACGTCAAACCGGTAATTGATATAAATGCCACTTTGTCCGGGTAGCGGCGGGACTTCACCCCGCGTAACCCGGCCTGCCACCGCCAGAAATTCTTTTTTTGTGAGGGGGTCAATATCGATGCCAAATTCGTTTCGGAGCTGGTCGGCCTTCAGGAAGCCCAAATTGTGCTCACTTGGGCCCCAGATTCCGATCGGGCGCTCCTCCTCCGGTATTTGTCCAATCCATTGATCCCGCGTCATTCCCTCGGAAGCATCGATCTCGGTCTTGGCAAGTCGGCCGGCGATTTCACGGGCACGCCGGTAGTTTCGAGCGAGGACCGCTTGCTTCAGAGAGGCAAGCTCCCTGCCCACCGTTTCCCGGAGCGTCTGGTAGCGGGATGCCCTCGCAGGACTGGGATTCAGCAGGTGGGTTGAACGACAGAAGTTGGCCCCCAACGAGCCATCGGCTCGGACGGATGTCCGAATTCTCACCCGGTCGCTCTCACCTGGCTCCTTGTCCTGCAGAGACTCCAGATGGAGCCCGTCTTCAAACTTGAGATACCCCTGTTCCAGCGCGACCTTCATGAGACGGCCATCTGGTGTGCCGATTTCCACGAAGGCATTTCGGTAAGGGTATTCGTCCTTTTGGTGGCGGGTAACCACCCCCTCCACGTAGACGGTCGCTCCAACCGGCAGGGTCGCGGTATTTGAGGGATTGATGACGGATTGAGCGGACAGGGTTTCGAGACGGGCAGGATATTGGTACATGTTTGAAATCCAATATTTCCCGGCCCCGGAGACCTCGACGGTTGCCTCAACTTCGAGACCGAGCTGGTTCTGGAATTGTTTGTAGGCCTCGGGATCGGCGGTTACCTCGAATTCATCCGCCAGCCGGACATCCGCTGCGTCAATGGATAGGAGTTTCAAACGGTTCGGTACGAGGCGCCCCTTTTCGTCGTGAACCCGGCTTACCAAAAAGCGTCCGGTGAGTCTCTCACCCGGCTGAAAAACCGGTTTAAGGGGGTCGGACGCCGCGC
>CAYYFU010000115.1:3001-4384 GCA_964471095.1 uncultured Pseudomonadota bacterium | reverse complement strand
CGTGCAAATTTTGTTTCTTTCCATAAAAGCGGCTTTTGTGTGGGTTGAGGGGGTACCGGCTTCCGGATCGCCGGTTCAAGCGGTGGGAAGGCGTAAAGGGGCGGACGTTCTCCCAAGGAATAGCGTTTCATTCTTGCCACCATTTTCTGAAATTCTGGCGGTGCCTTTCTTTTGAGGGCTTCAATTCTCTGTTGGGGCGAGCGGAAGCGCGAGATGAGGCCAAGAAGGTCCGGATCAACACCAAACTTGGACTGAAACTGTTTCGCGTCCGAAAGTGCTTCAGCGGAGTAGAAAACATTGTCGATAAACTGGCGGGCCCGGTCGGTTGTAAAACGGGTGTCGTTTAAAAGAGGACCCGTTTCGCGCGGATCGACCTTTCCGTTCCCGACGATCGCCTCGAAAAGCGCCTGCCATGCCTCATCGGATATCGGGCCCTCCATCCCCCATTGATGCAGGACCCGCGCGACATCGATGTCGTTCCCCATGGCTTAATTATCGGAGGTCACCCATGGTTAAGTTTCGCTCCGTAACACTTATTGGCGTCTCAACCGTATAACCAATTGATATAATTACAGATATCCTATTGTGCAGAGGGGGTGTTTTGGGTCTATCGAGAGCGGGTAGTGGTGTGGGCGGCTTGACACCTGATTGCTAATGATTTATTATTTCATTAGATCTGGAGGTTGCGATGTCTGATGAGGTGATGAAGATCAACGCGAACGGGGTTTTGACGATTCCGGCCAAATTCCGCAAGGCGGGGTTTGACGCCAATTCCCTGGTCAATGTTGCGCTGGAGGAGGACGGTTCCCTCAAGATCACTCCGGTGGAGGCGATCCCCAAAAGCCAGCTCGGCTTTCATACCGCCTCCTGGATCAGGAAAGAAAGAAAGGCCTCGGCCGATCTCAAGAAGGGAACGGCGAAGAGCTACAAGGACAAGGCAGAATTCCTAAAATCCCTTGAAAAATGGTGATCAAGACTTCGAGGGATTTTGAGAAGGGACTGAAGAAGCTCCCCCCGCCGCTTAAGGAACTGGCCAAGAAGAAATTGCAGATGTTTCTGGACCATCCGACTCATCCCGGTTTGCGGATCAAGAAGGTACAGGGTTATCACGAGGAGCCGCCGATCATGGAGCTCTCCGTCACGATGGCGGTTCGGGTCACTTTTCAACGGTTTCCGGAATTTCTTTTTTTACGCCACATCGGCACGCACGAGATTTTCCGCCGGCCTTAAGAGACTCGACGTCTCTCCAAAATCCAGACGGCAAAGAGTGAGAGTTCATACAGGAGAAGCAGTGGCAGTGCCAGCAGGAGCTGTGAAAGGATATCCGGGCCGGGGGTCAGGAAACCGGCCACGAGGAAACTTAAGACGACGACGTACCGGCGG
>CAYYFU010000115.1:1983-2980 GCA_964471095.1 uncultured Pseudomonadota bacterium | reverse complement strand
CAGTTGCCGCCGGTTGACCAGCCCGATCTTCGCAAGCAGCGTCAAAATCACCGGAAGTTCGAAAATAAGTCCAAAGGTCAGCAGCATCCGGGAGATAAATCCGAGATAATCCTTCATCTGCGGGAGCAAGACGATGTTGGTCCCGGCCAAGGCGGCGACAAAGAACCGAAACCCGACCGGAAAGATGACAAAATATCCAAACAAGGCCCCCCCGACAAAAAAGAGGGTCGTCAGGATCACAAAGAGCGCTGTCCCCTTTTTTTCGTTTCGGTAGAGGCCCGGCGCGACAAATCTCCAGACTTGATAAAGAATGAAGGGGGCACTGAGGAAAAAACCGGTCAGCAGCGCCACCTTGAGATAGGTCACCCAGGCCTCGATCGGGTTGGTGGCGATAAAACGGGACTCGCGGGGCATCACCGCCAGCATCGGTTGTTGGAGAAAGAGGAAGATCTTTTTGGCGAAGACGAGGGCAATCGTCATCCCCCCCAACAGCGCCAAGAGGGAGCGGATCAGGCAGGAACGGAGCTCGATCAGGTGTTCCACCAGCGTCAGGGATCGGTCCGTCATTTGAGCCCATCCTTGATCTCATCGACGGCGTTTTTTAATTTGCGGATCGCCTTACCAAGCTGGGTTGCAACCTGCGGCAGACGCTCCGGCCCGATAAAGATCAGCGCAAGCGCCAGAACGACGAGCAGTTCTCCGGTGCCGAGTCCAAACATGAACTTGATATAAGGGAAGAGAAGGGGCTAGGTCAAACGATATGAATCAAACTGCCGTCATTTGGGACGAGCGCTATCTGCTTCACGACACCGGCCTCTATCACCCCGAGCGGCCGGAGCGGTTGGTGGCGATCAAGAAGGTTCTGGACGAAAGGCCGATCGGCAAAAAACTGATCCGCCTTGAGCCGCGGATGGCGACCGCCGAGGAGATCGCCCTCGTCCACGATTTCGAATACGTGAAAAAAATCGAGGCGACGGCCGGACACGATATTCAGTTG
>CAYYFU010000115.1:0-1973 GCA_964471095.1 uncultured Pseudomonadota bacterium | reverse complement strand
CGAAACGCCTTTGCCTTCGTCAGACCCCCCGGACATCACGCCGAACGGGCCCGCGCGATGGGGTTCTGCCTGTTCAATAATGTTGCGATCGCCGCCGAATACGCGTTGCGAAAACCGGGGATCAAAAAGGTGCTGATCGTTGACTACGACGTCCATCACGGCAACGGCACCCAGTGGGCATTCTACAATCGTCCCGATGTCTTTTACATCTCGACCCACCGGTATCCGTTTTATCCCGGCACCGGCGCCCGGCGGGAGGAAGGGGAGGGGAAAGGCAAAGGGTTTACGCTGAACTGCCCGTTTTCCGGGGGTCAGGGGGACGAGGAGTATCTGAAGGCGTTCGACACCGAGATTATCCCGGTTGCCCGTGATTTCAATCCCGATCTCGTCTTGCTCTCAGCCGGCTACGATGCCCACCGGCTCGATCCGCTTGGGGGAATGAATGTGACATCAGCAGGCTTCGCCGAGATGACAAGAAAGATCCTTGAAGTGGCCCATCAATCTTGCGGCGGCAAGTTGGTTGCGGTCTTGGAAGGGGGGTACAGCCTGGAGGGATTGCAGGGGTCTGTGGAACAGTGTCTGGTGGGGATGAACGGTTAATTCAAATCCTCAAACAGGAAATCGATCGCGCGGCTCGGGGCCGGTTGACCCGCCACCGGGATCGACCCTGCTTCCGCCGGTTTTCGCTTGACCGCCACGACCGAGGAACCACCCGCCAGAGAGTCAACCTCGGCGATATTAATATAGGAAGGGACAGGAAAATCGAGGATCGGCTGGTCTTTCAAGACCGCCTTCATGAAGTCGACCCAGATCGGCGCGGCGACGACCCCCCCCGTCATCTTGGGGCCGATCGGTTTCAAACTGTCATAACCGACCCAGACTCCGGTGATCAGACTCGGAACCGCACCGATAAACCAGGCATCCGATTCTTCGTTGGTGGTGCCGGTCTTTCCGGCGACCGGTCGTCCCAGCTCCTTGGCCCGGTAACCGGTTCCATGGTCGACGACATCCTTCATCATGTTCACCAGGAGGAAGGAGGTTTGCGGAGAGATCTGATGTCCCTCGGGGATCGATTTGCCGTACAAGATCTTTTTTTCGTCGACGGTGAGGTTCAGTTTGTCGGCATGGATCGCCTTTTCCCCCTCCACCATCAATGTCGGGTTGATCGCCTCGACGTCGGTTGGTTCCGGTCTCTCAAAGATTTTGGCCGGATCTCGAGGTGTGGGAGGGATTTTTTCTTCCACGATTTCTCCCCGGAGGGTGGTGATCCGGCGGATGAACCAAGGATCGGGACGAATGCCGCCGGCGGCCAAGGTCCCGTAGGTGCGTACCACCTCCTCCAGGGTCAAGTCGGATGCCCCGAGGGCACTGGAGAGGTATTTGTTCAGGGGGGAAGAGATCCCCAGCTTTCGGGCGTAGGCAACGAGATAATCGGTGCCGATATCATGGAGCACCTTCACCGCAATCACATTCACGGAATGGGTCAACGCGGCCCGGATCGATAGTGGGCCATGAAATTTTTCACCATAATTCCTTGGGCTCCAATATTCCTCTTTTCCGCCAACCTGATAGACCACCGGGGCATCAATGACCGTGGTTCTCGGCGTATAGCCCTTATCGAGGGCGGCGGCATACACGACCGGCTTGAAGGCCGAGCCGACCTGCCGCATGGCCTGAACGGCCCGGTTGAATTCGCTTTTACGGAAACTATAACCACCCACGACCGCCTTGATTTCACCGGTGAGCGGGTTCATGGAGAAGAGGGCCGCTTCCAGCTCCGGTTCCTGGAGCGTGATGTAGGCGTTCCCCTTCTTTTTGACCCAATAGATTTCCCCCGTCCGGAGCGGTCGGGAGGCTCGGCCACGATCACCGGCCAGGACCTTTCCCCTGGTTCGTCCGATCAGGATTTCGGCATGACCTGTCTTGTCGGTGGCAACCACGACCGCCCGGTATTTTTCCCCCTCTTCAAGAGG
>CAYYFU010000114.1:0-5584 GCA_964471095.1 uncultured Pseudomonadota bacterium | reverse complement strand
CCGCGGAGGGGATTGAGTTGGAGGTGGTCGATCTTCGCACCCTGGTTCCGCTCGATGAGCAGACGATGCTCTCTTCATTCAGAAAAACCAATCGGTTGATCGTCCTTCATGAGGCCCCGCTCCGGGGAGGGGTCGGAGCGGAGCTTGCCGCACTTGTTTGTGAAAAGGCGTTTGACTCCCTTTCCGCCCCACCGATCCGGATCGCTGCGAAGGAGACACCGGTCCCCGTGGCCCCTCCCCTGGAGGATTTTTACCTTCCGTCCGAACAGGAAATTATTGACGCGGCGAGAAAGCTCGTCCAATACTAACCACCTTATATCCCCCTCTTAGGGTAAGAGGGGGTGCCCGGTAATCCGGGCGGGGGAGTTACGAGGATACCTGTGAAGATGGCCTTGACCATGCCCCAGTTTGGGGAATCGATTACGGAAGCCCTGATTGTTCGCTGGTTGAAAAAGGAGGGGCAGGATGTCAAAGAACAAGAGCCGATCCTCGAACTAGAGACCGAGAAGTCGGTCTTTTCTTATGAGTCGCCATTTCAGGGGAAACTTATTGCGATCTTACAGAAGGAGAATCAATCCGTCGTCGTCGGGACGGAGATCGCCCATTTTGAGGTCGCCGACAATGTCGCCAAAAAATATCTCGCTTTAGGCATTGGCAAGGTCGTGGGGGGCGGGCCAACACCCAAAGAGACCCCAGTAAAGGCTGTAACGCAGACGGGTGCTCCTCCTATATCACCCCTGCACACTTCTTCCGGTCATGCAACCCTCTCCCCACTCATTCGTTCCCTTGCGAAGGAAAAGGGAATTCCCCTCGACGAGGTGGAAAAGATTCCGGGAACGGGGCCGGAAGGACGGCTGACCAAGGAGGATTTCCTAAAATATCTCGAAACCAGAGGCCAGGGGTCTGGAGAACGGGAGGGGGGGCAGGGGAGTCCGTTGACCCCGATCCGGGCCCGTATTGCCGAGAAAATGAGTCTTTCAAAAAGGACGATCCCTCATGCCGGGACCGGGGTCGATGCCGATGTGACAAACATTGCCGAGTGGCGACAGGGGAATAAGCCCTCTGATGGATTCCTGGCCTTTGTCTTGTTCAGCACCGTTCCGGCACTCAAGAAATTTCCGATTCTCAATAGTTCTTTCAAGGAAAAGGAGGGTCGACAGTGGGTCGAGGATCATCCCTCTGTCAACTTGGGCATTGCGACCTCGACACCTCAGGGGTTGATGGTTCCTGTCCTTCATCAAGCCGATCAACTTTCCTTTCGGGAGCTTGTTGAGCGAGGCAATCAACTGATTGAAAAGGCGAGAACAGGTCGGTTAGAAGTCTCCGAACTGACCGGAGGAACCTTTACGGTGAACAATACGGGGGCCTTGGGGGCCGTTCGAAGCCAGCAAATCATCCAGCCGCCCCAGTCAGGTAGCCTGGCGGTGAATCGTGTGATCCAGCATCCCTGGGTGGTTCAGAATGAGATAAAAATTCGCTCGATCCTTTCACTCGATCTGGCCTTTGATCATCGCCTGGTGGATGGGGACGCCGCCGTTGGATTTCTGCAGGAACTCAAACAGAATCTGGAAAACTTCGACTTTTCAGTGGTTCGTTAAAATCCAAAGGAGATATTCGCAGCGAGACGATTGGATCTTCCCTGTCGGGTGAAGCGACCCACTTCTTCCCCGTAATAGGCGGCTTCAAGTTTGAAGAAGCGCAAGTCGAAAGTCGCCCCTGTTGTAAAATAGAGTTGACTGGCCCCGACCCGGAACGAAGGCCGGACAATGAGGAATTTCGGCATCACCAGCTCGTAGCCCAGAAAGAGCTTTTTAGGGAAGCTTGTCGGCTGGTTCATCTCACGGATGTCCATGGCAAAGTGGTTCTGCCACTCACGATCTTTCCAGAAATGGAACACGGGATGGAGCGCCGCGCCGATGCTGATCGACTGCTCCGTGTCCGGGACATTCCCGGAGAATCGTGTATTGCCAACATCCTGCCAGGTGAACCCAACCGTCGGTTTCAGGACTTCCAATACCTTTTGATCGAAGGTGGGGACCTCCCCTTTTAATCCCAAGTCAACACCACCCCCGGTCGCACGATCACGGGGCAGGGCGTCATCAAAACTGGAGGTGGCGATAATGTCATCCGTGGTCAGCACCTGATTGACGCTGAAGCGATGCAGGACCTTGATATTAACGCCGGCCTGGACATCTTCCTCGATGCCTAACAGATCTTTGAAATTATAGGCAGTTCCGACAAAGCCACCCCCGTCAGAGCGGGAGGAGAGCTCGAAGTTGCTGAACGCCCGGTTGCGGAACGAGATCGTCGTCCGGCTGTCCAGCAAGAGCCCCGCGGCAAACCATTTGTGCATTGCCATCAGGAGCGGCAGACGGAGATCCAGGGAATGAAACTCCCCGGTGTGGGCGTTCACAAAGGTCTCAAAGGTGTTGATCTGGGCCGAGGTGTCCCCTTCGTCAGTGTCAATGTCGTCGACTAAGTTCAGGACATCCTTCACCAGGCTGATCGAGCCGGTGGTAAAATCGACCGCCGGGCTAAAAAATCTCATATGGAGCTTGTCATAGTCGTTAATCGCGGCCGGGTTATAAAAAGGGGCATTTTCATCGCTCCCCGGCATGGCCAGGAAGGCGTTCCCCATCCCCAAGGGACGGGTCCCCTTAAAGAGGGCGGGATGGGCCGGTGGAATCGTTGTCGTCGCCTGGGCAAAGAGGAGGGCCGGCACAAACAGACTGACTGTCAAGAGGAGGTAAAGTTTTTTCATCGCTTAGTCCGTATCCTGTCCCCCACAGGCACTCAGCCCGGTCGGATCGAGCAGGGTTGCACAATCTCGGTCATCCAGCGCTCCGTCCCGATTGTAATCCTGCGCGATCCCCGCGTTATTGATCGTTGAGGTGGAGGTATCCCCCACATTCGGATTCAATTCACAGCGCATCAGGTCTCGCAGACAGGCGGCGTTAAATCCGGCCGATCCCCCCAACGGGTTCTGCAGCGAACAGCGGCAGTAATTCTCCCGAATCGGCGAAAGAATGTCGTCATCATCCACTTCCGTATCAGCAAGGTTATTGTCGGCGTTCAGATAATCCTCTTCGATAATGGCGGCCTCATCCGCATCAATCTTTTCAACCACCTTTGCCTCATTGAACGCATTCGCATCGTCAACCGACTGTTTGACCGGCCGGACGAACGCCTCAAGGGATCTCATCAGCCCCAGTTGACGGAAATAATCTTCGTTATCGGCGGCCGCCAGGCCGGTCAGGTCGGTCAGGGTCGTGACCGATAGGCGGAGCTTCGTGAGATCAACCGAGACCCCGGTCAACGCATCGCGGATTTCCTCAAAATCGTCGGCCGCCGTGCTGCTGAGATCGGCGAATGTTTGCAGGAGGTCAAGGAAATCGAGACCGCTCCGCCCAAAGTAGGCATTGGAAAGGAGGATCCGGGCGTTTTTGTCGGTCGGGGCCTCGGCAATGAGCAATTCCCCCTTGTCAACGGCGGTCTGGCAAAAGGTGGTGAGCGAAGCCGGTTCAGAGACCGGGTTGCACCGATCCAAGGCAAACTTCAATTCATCCAGGAGGCTTTGTTCCGAGCTAGGGCAGGCCCCGCCGGTCGCAACGGCGACAACGAAGAGCGCGACGGCCAAGCGACCTATGATCTGACGTTCCCCCATCTCACCTTGCGCATAACTGAAGTTAACGGGGATCGTCAATCTCTTTTTCTTTTTGGTTTGATTTTTCA
This sequence comes from uncultured Pseudomonadota bacterium, assembly GCA_964471095.1. Lineage (GTDB taxonomy): Bacteria > UBA10199 > UBA10199 > JACPAL01 > JACPAL01 > CAYYFU01. The sequence goes on along the minus strand of CAYYFU010000114.1, from coordinate 1,852 downwards.
GCAAGATCGCGCGACAAACCCCCGGATGGCTGAACCATTGAAAATCGGTCTTCCCAAGGGGAGTTTGCAGGAATCGACGTTTCGTCTCTTTGCCAAGGCTGGGTTTAAGATCAACGTCGGCTCACGCAGTTATGTCCCTTCGATTGATGATCCGGAACTGGAGGCGTTGCTGATTCGTGCGCAGGAGATGGCCCGTTACGTGGAGGATGGTGTCCTGGACTGTGGGTTGACCGGTCGGGACTGGGTGATGGAAGTCGACGCCGTCGTGCATGAGATTTGCGAACTGAGATACGCGAAGGCGGGGATTCGGCCGGTTCGATGGGTCATTGCCGTTCCGAACGATTCGAAAATCCGTTCCGTTCGGGATCTCCAGGGAAAAAAAATTGCCACGGAGCTTGTTGAATATACAAAAAGGTACCTGAAGAAGAATAAGATTGAGGCGGAGGTTGAATTTTCCTGGGGGGCCACGGAGGTCAAGCCGCCACGGTTGGCGGATGCGATCGTCGAAATTACCGAGACAGGGAGCTCGCTCAAGGCCAACAATCTTCGGATCATTGAAACGGTGCTCGAGTCGACAACGGTTTTTGTCGCCAACCCCAAGGCATGGCAGAACCGATGGAAACGAGAAAAGATGGAAAATATCGCCCTCCTTCTTCAAGGGGCGATAGCGGCCGAGGAAAAGGTCGGACTCAAGATGAATGTTTCGAAGAAGCATCTAAAAGCCGTCATTGCTAAGCTCCCGGCGCTTCACACCCCGACGATTTCTGCACAAGCCGACTCCAAATGGGTGGCGATCGAGGTGATCGTCGATGAAAATGTGGTCAGGAAAATCCTCCCGGAATTAAAACGGGCTGGGGCGAGTGGGATCGTTGAATACCCATTAAATAAAGTTATCTCTTAAAAATCAATAGTTTAGGATAACTCATCTCGACTTTAAAAATCCCTGATTGTGAAAGAAAAATCATCCCAGCAATTAACCCTCTGAAGTTCGAAGAGAAACCTGTGGATATTTTGCGATTCACACCTGTGGATAACTCTTCTGATAATAGTGAGAGCAGTTTTTTTTCACACCAGGCCTAGGTTTGCCAGGGAGTAATTTTCGAGTAGTTGAATTTAACGAAGAGATACTGTTTAACCCGATACATCTTCAGGATGCGTTCTTTGACAAGGGTTCAATAATCGTTTAGGAGGGCAAACCGTACTGATTACCTAACCCCTCCGTTAGGAGAGGGAGATGCCAACTCCGAATCCGTCTGAAGCCAAGTTCCAGAAATGGGACGCTCGACGGAGGCCATGGCCAGGAGAGTGGTAGGGACCTCGAAAGGGGAAGGGTCAGCGGACCAAAGGCCAGAAGGGGATCCGGTGCCGCAAGGAGGCTGGATATTCCGAGTGAGGAGGCCCCTCAAGATCCATGGGTCTCTCCATCGCAAGGTGGAGGGATGCTAAGGGTGAAGAGGGCGGGGGTCTGGAAGCAGATCCTGCCAAGCCGGGAGAAAACCTTAAAGGTCCTTATGGAAAGCCTAGGGAAGGACGGCGGCAAAAAGTCTGGTTATCCACCCAGATCAAAAGTCGCCAGCCGATGTCGGGTAGAAATCCCTGCAGTCGAGGAGAAGGGGACGCGCGAACCCCCTTCAGACCAACGGCAAGAGGGAATGCGGGTCCGAAAGGACAACGGTCTGACAGAGTGCTCAGTTCTTCGGAGGGTCGAAGAGCCCGATCCTAGACGATTCTTGAATCCTTGTCGGGGATGCGAAACTTGATAAGGGCGTCCAATGGGGGACGCCCTTTTAATTTTCTAAAGACTAAAATCCACGACAATCGGATCATGATCCGAGGCGGGATAATTCTCGTA